>JAYTOS010000467.1:0-2382 GCA_043747705.1 Bacteroidota bacterium | reverse complement strand
AATGGTACGGTAGATTGTATCACTTCGCATCATTTGCCGCAGGATTGGGACAATAAAACATGTGAATTTGAATATGCTAAAAACGGTATGACCGGACTTGAAACCAGTTTCGCAGTGGTCAATCACCTGCTTCCCGAATTGACGACGGATCGTTTGGTAAAATTATTTTCATTGAATGCCCGTAATATTTTTAATTTACCGGTTACAAATATCAGCGAAGGTGCTGAGGCAGAACTTACTTTATTTAGCAGGGAAGGGATAACAAACCTGACCAGGCAGCAATTAAAAACCAAATCATCCAATACCCCTTTTTTAGAAAGGGAACTGGCAGGTAAGGTTTTGGGAATTATCAATAAAGGAAATCCAATCATCAATTAACTATTAAACACCATTTTATGAAAGTAAACGTAGTAAACGAAGGACTTAAGTATGGCATTATTGGTGGACTTCTTTTCCTGTTAATCAATTTTGGTGCCTGGGGTATAGGTAGTACGGCAACTTTTGTTTCTGTTATCAGTATAAGTAGTTTTATTCCTTATGTGATTATTATTTTAATCGTTATGGGGCTGAAATTAAGAAAGGCCTACGACAATCTGTTAACGTTTAAAGATGCCCTGAAATTTGCATTCGTTGCTTATCTCATCATCGCTTTAACAGAAGCGGTGGGTAATTATGTTTTATATAATTTTTTAGATCATGACCTTACAGCGAAAGTTTTTGAGATCAGCAGAGAAAAAGCCCTTAAGATGATGCAAAAATTCGGAGCTTCAGATCAACAGGTAGATGATGCAATGAAAAAGATGGATGGTGAAGCCAAGCAAACAACGTTTAAGACCGTTTTTCTTGGTCTTGGCCTGGCAATTGTATGGAATTTTGTTAAATCACTGCTGATAGCTTTGGTAATCAGGAAAGAAGAAAAATTTGCCGACTAATATCATTTTATGGATGTATCAATCATTGTTCCATTAATTAATGAGGATGAATCATTACCGGAATTGTGCAGCTGGATAGAATCTGTTGTTACAGCAAATGGCCTGTCGTATGAAGTGATCCTTGTTGATGATGGCAGCACTGATGATAGCTGGGCTTTCATTGAGAAAAAAAATAAAGAAAATCCCAATTTCAAAGGCATCAAGTTTCAAAGAAACTATGGTAAATCTGCCGCCCTGAACGAAGGCTTTAAAGCGGCCAAGGGTGATGTGATTATTACCATGGATGCCGATATGCAGGACTCGCCCGATGAAATACCAGAGTTACACCGGATGATTGTTGAAGATGGTTATGATATGGTAAGTGGCTGGAAGAAAAAAAGATATGACAACACGTTAACTAAAAATATCCCCTCCAAATTATTTAATGCAGTTGCCCGTGCCAATTCGGGTATCCAGCTGCACGATTTTAATTGCGGGCTGAAATCTTACAAAAGAAAAGTTATCAAAAGTATTGAAGTGTATGGTGAAATGCACCGCTACATCCCTATCCTTGCTAAATGGAGCGGGTTTAAGAAGATCGGCGAAAAAGTTGTAGAACACCGTCCACGAAAATATGGGGTAACCAAATTTGGCTGGCAAAGATTCGTAAATGGCTTTCTCGACTTAGCAACCATCATGTTCTTAGGTAAATTTGGAAAACGCCCCATGCAATTCTTCGGCCTGCTGGGTACTTTGTTTTTTCTTATCGGACTGGTTTCCAGTATTTACCTGGTGATTGCGAAATTTGTAGCTACTGATTTTGCTTTAACCAACCGCCCGAGTTTTTATATCGCACTTACAACGATGATCATAGGTATGCAATTATTTCTCACCGGTTTTATAGCCGAATTAATTGCCCGGAATGCTTCGGAAAGAAATACGTATTTGATTGAGGAAAAATCAGGTCTGTAGTAATCAATAATTGTGTATGTTGAAAAAGCTCATCATCATCGGTCCGGCATGGCCACTGCGCGGAGGCCTGGCATCTTTTGATGAACGTTTGGCAAAGCAGTTTACAGAAGAAGGATACGATACATCTATTTATACTTTTTCATTACAATATCCGGGGTTTATATTCCCGGGCACTACCCAATATTCTTCAGAACCTGCACCTGAAGGGATTAAGATCAAGGTTTGCATTAATTCTGTCAATCCCCTCAACTGGTTAAAAGTCGGGAATGAATTGCAGGCATTGAAACCAGACCTGATTATCGTTCGTTACTGGCTGCCATTAATGGGGCCCTGCCTCGGTACTATTTTGAGGCGGGTTAAGAAAAACCGGTTCACAAAAATTATCTGTATCGCAGATAATGTGGTGCCCCACGAACACAGGCCGGGCGATAAACCTTTCACCCAATATTTTGTAAAACCGGTTGATGCATTTGTTACGATGAGCGCAAAAGTGAAGCAA
>JAYTOS010000466.1:0-3728 GCA_043747705.1 Bacteroidota bacterium | reverse complement strand
ATATTTTCGCAAGTGGCCTGCAAGCATACCGAGGTTCTCATCTATCTGCTCAGGATGATGGAAAACATTTGTATTTACCTGCTGCAACAGATACGTATTTCTACCTACAGTCACTTTTAGGGTTGTATTGATTAGCCCGGAATGAACGGGTACTGTTTGTACCTCACCCCAGCCATAAGCTGTACCAATAATGCCCAGCGTTTTTTCATCCATCATTGAAAATACATCCTTCTGTAAAGACTAATTACATTTCACTGCGAAAACCTCAGCCTGGCATTTTCTCTTAGGTGAAAAGAATCAATCGAATATGATTTACCGGATGCAGCGGGATTTTCGCAGAGAAAGACAGAATCACTAACTTTAAACAAATATTCCCATGGTAGTCTACGATAACCTGATTGACGCATTAAAAGGCCTGAAAGCCAAAGGTTTTACCACAGATTTTAACATGGCTTTTGATGCCATTAATTGCAGTGCTACAGGTAAAGCCCTTTCCCCTGCTGAGTTTGAGATAGTAGAACATTACCGTTTTGAAGCCAATACCGACCCCGATGATTCCAGTGTTTTATATGCCATTCAATCTACTGATGGCAGCCTGAAAGGTGTTTTAATCAATGCTTATGGCGTGTACAGCGACCCCGTTAGCGAAAGCATGATACAAAAACTAAAAGTGCACGAATAAGTACTGCCCTGTTCGTTTTATTTTCACCACGAATTTATTCCTTATAAAAAAATCTAACGATATGTTGCACCGAAGACGGTTCCTGCAATTGGGTTCTTTGGGACTCAGCTCATTTTCATTCGCCGGTTTTACAGTTGATACAAAAGCAGGTCGTAAACCCATTGTGATCTCCACCTGGGATGCCGGTATTGAAGCCAATAAAGCGGCATGGAAAATATTAAGCAAAGGCGGCCGTGCACTGGATGCGGTAGAACAGGGTGTAATGGTTACCGAAGCTTCACAGAATTGTTGCGTGGGCCTCGGTGCCAATCCCGACAGGGATGGTTATGTAACACTTGATTCGTGCATTATGGATGAACATGCCAATTGTGGCAGTGTAGCTTTTTTAGAAAGGATCAAACATCCCGTTTCAGTTGCGCGGAGGGTGATGGAAAAAACACCACATGTAATGCTGGTAGGAACAGGTGCACAGCAATTCGCATTGGAAGAAGGATTTACTTTGGAGCCCGCGAAATTATCTGATGATGCAGAAAAATCGTATCGTGAATGGTTAAAAAAAAGCGAATATAAACCGGTGATCAATGTAGAGAATGCAAAAAAACAAACCGCGTTTGTTCCAACAAAATTTGATAATGGCGAATGGAATCACGATACCATTGGCATGGTAGCCATGGATGCATCGGGTAACCTCAGCGGTAGTTGTACTACCAGCGGAATGGGTTTTAAAATGCGCGGCCGTTTGGGCGACTCCCCTATCATTGGCGCGGGTTTATTTGTTGATAATGAAGTAGGTGCCGCCACCGCTACCGGGCAGGGCGAAGATGTGATACGTATCTGTGGCTCGCATTTGGTAGTTGAGTTAATGCGACAGGGCCTGTCACCCGAAGCTGCCTGTAAAAAAGCAGTAGAGCGGATTATTAAAATAAAAGGCAACAAAGCATCAAAAGAAATACAGGTTGGCTTTATTGCTATCAACAAGAAAGGCGAATATGGCGGATACTGCATTCAGAAAGGTTTCAGCTTTGCCGTTTGTTATGCTGATGATAAAAATTTTATGGTGGACGGAAAATACATTTTATAGTTTGGCATTTGAGGTTATTTATGAATTAAAATTCAGGATGTGATTTTAGAAATTGCCGTATTTAATATTGAATCCGCATTGTTGGCTACGGATGCAGGTGCGGATAGGTTGGAACTGTGTGAGAATCCTGCTGAAGGAGGCACTACCCCATCCTATGGCACGTTAAAAATAGTAAAAGATAAAATCAGTATCCCGGTTTTTCCGATTATCCGTCCAAGAGGGGGTGATTTTTTTTATACGGATGAGGAATTTGAAGTGATGAAAAAAGATGTACTACTCTGCAAAGAACTCCGGTTTGAAGGTATTGTCATAGGATCACTTACTGCCGATGGAAACACACATAAAGAACACACAAAATATTTAGTTGACTCTGCTTACCCGATGGAAGTAAGTTTTCACCGGGCATTCGACAGGACGGCCGACCCTTTACAAGCACTGGAAGATATTATTGATTGTGGCTGCAGCCGCATTTTAACAAGCGGCCAGGTACCGGATGCTTTTAATGGAAAAGGGCTCATCAAAACATTAATTGAAAAAGCCGGTGGCCGCATCATCATCATGCCTGGCAGCGGTGTACGCAGCAGTAATATTATCGAACTCGCAAAATTTACCGGTGCCATAGAATTACATTCCTCAGCCCGAAAAGAACGCCCATCCACCATGCACTATCAACAAAAAACCATGCAGGAAGAATTAAAAACAGTAACGGTTGATGTAGAGGAGATACGGAAAATGAAAACAGCTTTGAATAATTTATGTTGAATGTTATATGCATTTTTCATTCAACATTTAGCCTTCAACATTCAAAATAATATCTTGAATATTCGCGATGAAATATTAAATGAACATTCAAAAACACAGGCTGTAAAAATTGCTACATACGCTTGTTCATCAAAAAAGAATTTTAAAGTGTTGATGGAATATTTTATGGCTAATGAATACCGCTTATCGCAACGGGCTGCATGGAGTGTGAGTTTAGCCGCAAGAATGAAACCGGAAGTGATTAGTCCCTACATAAAAGACCTGGTTGCGCAACTGCAAAGAAAAGATGTACATGATTCGGTAATCAGGAATTCAGTACGTATGTTAGAGCAACTGGATATCCCCGAAACTTTTCATGGACAAGTGATGAATGCCTGTTTCCGTTTTATCGAAACACCTGCTACACCTGCTGCCATCAAAGCATTTTCTATAACTACCCTGTTCAATCTCTCAAAACAATATCCCGAAATAAAACCCGAACTCAAACTGATCATTGAAGAAAGATGGGATACGGAAACTGCAGCATTCAAAAGCAGGGGAAAGAAAATTTTGATGGAGATGGTGAAGTTAAAGTAGTTAAATGGGTTAAATGGATTAAATAGGTTAAAAAAGTATGCAACCAATTTAACTACTTTAACTTTCCTGACTATTTCAACCTTTTTAACCAATCAATACAAAACCCTTACTTTAATCGTTGCCTTTACTTCTTTCAATAATTCAACCGCCTGTTTGGATAGTTTTTTATCTACGTCCAATACCACATAGCCGATCTCTTCATTGGTTTTTAAATACTGTCCGAGTATATTGATATTGTGTTTGGAAAGGGCCGTATTAATCGCACTCAATACACCGGGAATATTGTGATGGATATGTAATATGCGGTGGGCATTTTCTACGGGCGGTAACCCAATGGCAGGTACCGTATGAGATCCATTGGTGATACCCCTCTCGAGGTATTGGAATAATTTAAGGCTTACATCTTCACCAATATTCTGTTGCGCTTCTTCGGTTGAACCCCCAATATGCGGTGTGAGGATCACATTGGATAAACCCTGCAAAGGTGTTTCAAAACGGTCGCCGTTTTTCTCAGGCTCCCATGGGTATACATCAATGGCAGCGCCGCTGATACTTCCATCCTGTAAGGCAGCCGCCAATGCTTTCAGGTCAACCACTTCTCCCCTTGCATAGTTAATAAGTATAGAT
>JAYTOS010000465.1:0-1813 GCA_043747705.1 Bacteroidota bacterium | reverse complement strand
CTCCATCCAAAATAAGCTTTTGAAGAAAGCGTGTATGAAGTACGATCCCAGTTTTTATTTTTTAAAACGCGCCCCATCATTTTTTCACTTTCACCTAAAGCATAGGTTTCGGCATTGTCGAAAAAATTAATTCCATTGTCATAGGCAATACCCATTAATTCATCGGCACTGCCATCGTTTATCTGCTTGTGAAAAGTTACCCAGCTTCCAAAACTTACTACACTTAATTGTAAGCCACTACGGCCCATTCTTCTGTATTCCATAAGTTGATGTTTTTTAGAGAAGCAATTTATAAAGAATAAAGGGTTGTGTTGATAAAAATTCTATAGGGTGAGGAAAAGCGATTCACCGCCGCAGAGAAGCATGAGTATTCGCAGCGGATACCTGTTTATTCTAAGGAAATTATGTGATTTACTTTTTCTTCTTTGTCGTATCTGCTATTACAGGTATCATTGGCATTGCAGGTGCAGTGTTCGCAGTACTGTCGGGGATAAAAGCATAACTGCCGGTATTGTTCATGTTGAAAATAGTGAGGCCCGAGAGGTCCTGCTTGCAGGTCATCCCGTCAAGCCCGGTATAGCGTGAACGACCAAAATCTTTGATGATGGTTACTTTTTTACTTGTATAGAATTTCTCGAGTGTCTGGTCCCAATAAAGCTCTTCACAAAAAAGGGAATCCCCTTTAATATTAAAAGCAACTACATGATCGCGCAGGAAAACCTTGTTCTCAGTTTCAAGATAGCGGCCATATTTGGCGTTAAGCTGGCTCTCAGTTTTTAAACTGTCATTGAAGAAATCCACATGCAACGAGTTGGGGAACTCAGCTTTTTTCGCGCTGTCGCCCTGGTAACGCAGCAGCAATGGCGCGGTTAACCGGGCACGCATTTTCCCGTTCATACTCAGAAAACTTTGAATATTGCGACCTTCTTCTACACTGGTTTTTTTCCTGCCCAGGTCGCGTACTTCATTAATGTCATTCTCGCAGGCCCACATAAAAAAGCAGCCGGTTAAAACGGCTGCCATATATTTTTTTTTATGAAGGATTGGGTTAATCATATTTGCGTTTTATAAACCAAAGATCGCTTAAACTAAGGCCCAAGGAAAACTGTACATAATTTTCTGTGATATTATTAACGCTCGATCCACGTTTGCCTAATTGCAGGCCCATATTGATAACAGTGAACTGGTTGTCGTAAGTGGTCCACTTCCGCACAGGCAATCCGGCACCGAATGATACGCCGTATTGTTTCAATCCGTTACCATCGGCATTAATATAATCTTTACCAATATAAAAACCCGCGCGGTAGTTTAGGGTGCTCCAGTAATCACGGCCGCCTACTGGATCGGGGCTGAATTGCGTACCTATTTTTAGTTGCCAGCTGTTCGACAGTTTATCGGTCTGGTCGTAAAAACGGTAATTGCTCCATTGGGTAGAGGTATATTCTACACCAACAGACCATATTTCAAAAAGGCCCCTTGTATTGAGAATGGTTTTGTGTAATGTTATTCCGGCAGCATAAGTAGAGGGTAACAGTACCGTTCCTTTTATATCATTCTGTTCAGAAACACTATCTATTTTAATATCCCCATTGGTGCCATAGGTAAATGTTTTCCTGTCAATATTCTGTGAGGCACTTAATTTTTGTTGTAGTGAACCGGTAAGGCCAAAACGTAACTGGTAATTTTCAGTAGTTTTTGTTGCGGCAATAACGTTTTTATGCAGGGAAACCTCATATTGCAAACCGCCACTCAAAAAAGCACCATGGAAATTTGTTATGGTAGAAGAATTAGACTGGTAATAGGTAACCGTATC
>JAYTOS010000464.1:0-2300 GCA_043747705.1 Bacteroidota bacterium | reverse complement strand
TCAGCAAATCCTGTTGCATCGCCTCTTGATACTACCAGCTACAAAATAGTTGTCGCAAACCAATTTGGTTGTAAGGACTCAACAATGACTACCGTTAATGTGTGGAAAAAACCGGTTGTTAATGCCGGACCGGATTTCAGCATTTTTGAAGGCGAATCTGTTGTGTTGCAGGGAAAAATGTCCGGAACATCTATAAGTTTCAATTGGGTGCCAACCTTATTTATGGTCAATAGTAACAGCCTTACGCCAACTGTAAAACCTGATGATAATATCACCTACACATTAACCGGTATATCAGATCTTGGGTGTGGTACAGCTACAGATGATGTAATTATAAAAGTGCATAAACAAGTACATGTACCTAATGTATTTTCCCCTAATGGGGATGGGATTAATGATACCTGGATCATTAAGGGACTGGATACTTATCCCGAATCTGTTATGAAGGTGTTTAGCAGAAATGGATTGGTTGTTTTCCAGGCAAAAGCTGCCGACAAAATATGGGATGGTACATATAACGGAAAGCCATTACCCGTTGCAACTTATTACTACCTGATCGATCTGAATGTAGGCCAACCACCTATTTCGGGGTGGGTAGTAATTATCAGGTGAGGTATTTTTAAACTTTGATCAGGGCCGGGAAGAAAATTGAAATAATAATTCTAAATATTCCCAATACATAATATTGCTTTTAACTTTGCTTTTCTCCGGGTTTCTTTGTATATTGTTCTTATCAAAAAATAAAAAAATGGCAACTACAAGACGCAAATTTCTGCAAACATTAGGCGGTTCGGGTTCATTGTTATTAGCCGGTTTACCTGTCCTGGCAAACAATGTAAATGTGCAAACACTTTTATCGAAAGTAAAAGTGAGTTCTACTGATAAGATCAGGATTGCCCTCATAGGTTCCGGAATTATCGGACACTATGATACAGAAACAGCTTTGAAAGTTCCGGGGGTAGAATTGGTTGCCGTGGCAGACCTATACCAGGGAAGATTAGACAGGGCAAAAGAAAAATGGGGTAACGAATTATTTGTAACACGTAATTATAAGGAGATACTTGCCCGTAAAGATATCGATGCCGTATTGGTTTGTACCTGCGACCACTGGCACGATCACATTACCATTGATGCCCTGAATGCAGGAAAACATGTGTATTGCGAAAAACCCATGGTGCACCATGTAGAAGAAGGACTGGCCGTAGTAGCAGCGCAGAAAGCAAGTGGAAAAACATTGCAGGTAGGAAGTCAGTCTGCCAGTTCAGTTCTGTTTTTAGAAGCGCAGAAATATTTTAAACAGGGTATTGTTGGAGAGTTGGCATATGCAGAATCTTATAGCGATAGGAATTCTGCCAATGGTGCCTGGCAATACACCATTCCATCAGATGCCAGTACGAAAACAATTGATTGGGATATGTTTTTAGGCGATGCGCCAAAAGTAGCTTTTGACCCGGTTCGTTTCTTCCGCTGGCGCAATTACAAAGCTTATGGAACCGGTGTGGCAGGTGATTTGTTCGTTCATAATTTTACCGGACTGCACACGGTTACCAGTTCAATAGGCCCTACGCAAATATATTCTTTAGGCGGATTGAATTATTGGAAAGATGGCAGGGATGCGTATGACCTGGTAACCGGTATCATGCAATATCCTAAAACAGAACAACACAATGCGTTCCAGTTTTATACGCGTGTAAATTTAGCAGATGGTGCGGGCGGCGGCCAAGCTACACGTTTTATAGGAACGGAAGGTGTGATAGAGGTAAGATCAAACAGTATTGTGATTAAACACTTCAAAAGAGCAGTGGCACCAAGTATCGGCGGCTATGATTCATTGGAAAGTTTTCCGAAAGCGATGCAGGAATCTTTATTGAAAGACTATAATGCCAAATACACGGCAGAAGACAGGAAATCGAAAATGGGCGATGAAATTATATTTGAACAGCCCAAAGGATATGATTCCCGCTTAGATCATATGATTAATTTCTTTGAATCAGTCAGATCCGGTAAAACTGTTTTAGAAGATGCTTCATTCGGGTTGAGGGCAGCAGCACCTGCCTTACTTTGCAATACAAGTGCGGAAATGAAAAAAGCAATTGATTGGGATCCCGTTACTATGAAAATTGTGAATGGTTAAATTATGTTGGATTCCTTTGTTGTTAGTGGGTAAGCTGTCTGTAAAACAGGGTATGAAATTTTTCTAGTGTTAAGTTAACCGTGAGTTGTCAGTTGTGAATAGTGAGTAATATCGCTGAAATTACTGATGTTACTCACAACTGACGACTCACTACTCACTTGAAATA
>JAYTOS010000463.1:0-12687 GCA_043747705.1 Bacteroidota bacterium | reverse complement strand
AAATAAGCACCGATTACTGTTTTTGTAAAACTAATTTATTGGTTCCAAAATTAGAACCCCCGCTTGATGTTATATTAATAGATAACCCTATGTACCCTGTACAGGAAAATATATACCCTGCATTACCACCTGCGCCAGCTCCAACAGCTATATAATTTGTACTACCGCCGTAATTTCCAAAGGTCACTTTAGGAACTGTGGCGGTACCGGTTGCCGGATCTACATTTACAATCAAAGGACTTACAATAGTACCACCTGCAGGTACTCCGGGCCACACTTTACTAATATCAACCTGATTGGCACCCGGCCCATCAGTTACTTGTACCAGATCGCCCGGATTCCAATCCTGCCAGTCATCCTGAACTACTTTATATGTTCCGGCAACTGGTGCAACAAACGGACAAACGACAAATGCCTGCCAACGAAAAGCAGCATTATAGTTTGAGTTAGATTCAAGGTTAGAGTTTACGTTAGAAATATCGTAAGTGGTACCACCTTTTGTAACTATCTGGTTATAAAATGTATAAACACCCCCTGGTGATAAATTAGAAGGGGTAGTACCTAAAGCAGCAGCTACTTCGGTACCTGTTGCAGATAATACGGTACTAGGTCCTGCAAAAGAAACCGTTTTAACTAATTTCCATGAGGTGGGGTCTGCATTAGATCCTTTTACAACGAAAATTTTAATCTTATCAACATCTCCATCACCGTTACTGGTCACGCCTGGAGTAAGGTATTGGTTTACTTTAATGCTTACTGTAGAGCTTGCAATCGAAGCATAATTCAGGTTAAGGTTTGTCTTCTCTGCAAAAGTGAGATATGTTCCTTTGTTTAAATTCTTTATATCTGCTAACGGGTTAATTCCGTCTGTTTTTTTACAGGAATTAATGGTAAAGGCCACACCAACAACTGCTAAAATGAATAATATTTTCTTCATGTTCGTTGTTTTAATTATTTGATGAAATTATCAGGATTATTATCCCAGAATACTTTATTAGCAGCCGCTCCAGGGGTTTTTTGCGCCGGTGCATTAAGGTTTCGGTTAACATATACCGCGGGATAAAAATATGAGCGCATAAACAATCCCGGGTTAGGCGTAGTAACTGCCGGCTGCATATTATCCGGTTTCCCTGTACGCCTGTAATTATTGTAAGGCTCCACACCATTACCCCATGTAGCGATATGGTATTCTTTCATGATAATATTTAACCGCTGATCATTAGTAGTAGCATTATCATAGGCGGTTAATACTGTAGTTACATAATTATCTACACTACCGGGACCAGATATTGGCGGAACATTCGCCGTAGGCACTGTAACACCTATCGTAGTTGGGAACGCCAGTACTTTAGCCATAGAAGCCCTTATTGCTTTATCTAACAGTACTCTTGCAGTACCTTGTGTGGTAATGCCCAATGTTAAAGCTGCTTCTGCTTCTAAGAAGAATGTAAAGGAAGATAGCCATATAGGATCTATACCTGCTCCACGACCACCTCTGCTCAAACTTACACTGGTACCCTGATTCGCATCAAATTCTCCTCCTGCAGGATACACACCCCATGTGGTTCTCAGAGGACCATCGGGTGGTGTGCCCGAGTTATCGCCATGATCCCTGCCCCAGTATCCTTGTCCTACTAAACAAAATGGCGTTCCTGCAGGATAATGAGCCGGGTATGACTGAACTGAACAAGATGCGGTAACTACTGATACATCTGCAAAATTGGTTCTTTGACGATAGAAATAATACCTTCTTCTTGGATCGAGTGTACTTACAGAACCTCCGCTTTTTTCAGCTACTACTTCCCACATAAAATAGTTAGATATAAAATCACCAGCCAGACCACCTGAAGTATAATTTGAGGCATAATGCGGATGCCTGCTGTCAGGTGCATTAAGATTCGTTGCATATTTAAAAGAAAAGTCCTGTGGTTCTGTGTTGACCAAATTATTCTCGGTTAACAAGGTTTGAATTTTAGCACCTACAGAATTATCCACCAGACGGGCCTGCATATAAAACTTCAGCTTTAAAGATTTGGCAGCTTTAACCCAGTTGGCTGCAGTGCCGCCATAAAATAAATCATTAGTGGGTTTAGCTCCTGCATCTGTTTTATTGAAATCAATAATAGCACTATCTAATAAAGCATGTACTGCAGCATAAATAGCCGCACCGCCATCTGCCTTAGGATTGGTATTGGCTACACCCAGATCTGATTCTGTAAAGGGTACGTCACCAAAATCATCAACCAATGTACCCAAAACATACGCTTTAAGTGTTCGGGCTATACCTGATTGTATATATTTTTTTTGCTGTTGTGCCAACGGTATCATGGCATCTGCATTTTTAATAATACTACTGTATGCAGTACTCCATAATCCATCAAAACTGTTTGGACTATAGGCATTTGCATACAATGGGCCATACCATTCCTGATGACGGACTAACTGTCCACCAAAATCAGATGCTCCTGTAAAAAAGCCTGTAAAACTTAATTGCACCTGATTAAGGTATAAATCTACATCTGCTGTACTTGCAGATGGATTATTAGGGTTCGTCAATAAACTATCGAGCTTCTTGTTACAACCGCTTATGGTTGCCAGTAGAAGTATTCCGAATATTATTTGTTTATATTTCATATTTCAATATTTAATATTATTAGAAAGTTACCCTGATACTGGCGCCCATACGACGTGAGGACGGTCCTGTGAAAAATTCCAACCCTTTTCCATTACTCACACCCAGACCTGAAGTTTCAGGATCGAAGTGTACATATTTAGGGAAATTAGGTGCATAGTACCATAAATTAGATCCGGACAATGTAAACGATAAAGATCCAAAAGGTGTTTTGGCCAATAATTTTTCCGGTAGATTGTATGATAAAGACAATTCCCTTAACCTGATCACAGTAGCGTCGTAAATACCTGCTTCGTCTGCAGCACCTCCGGCAACTGTATTATTAAAAAATGCCTGTGTAGCACTGGTTTGAATACCGTTTGGCTTACCATCGGCAGTTACACCTGGTAAAATATATCCTGCAGCCCTGTCGAATTCTGTGTCACGTGTAACACCACGTCCCAACAATACGCTCGATGTGGCAGAATACATATCTCCACCGCAGGTATAATCCCATTGCATACGTAAATTAAAGCCCTTATACCCTAAAGAACTGATGCCGGTTAACTTATATTTTGGATTAGCATCGCCAATAATACCCGGGCTAGTAGATGTTATGTAATCCCCGGTTGCACTAACCAGTCTTTGTCCTGATTTAGGGTCACGTTGAAAAGAATATCCCTGAATAACACCTAAAGGATACCCATTGATGGCCACATTTCCGAGTGTAGTATAACCCGCTGTTACCACTTGCTTTAAATAAGAAGGCAAATCAGAAACCATACTCTTATTGATAGTATATAAGGCATCTAATTGCCATTTCCAGTTTTTACTCTGTACAACGGTATACCCTAAACCCAGTTCAACACCTTTATTGGTTACTTTACCAGCATTAATTTGCTGGCTGGTGTAACCTGTTGAAGGGTCCAGGTCTCGGTTTAATATCTGATTGTCAGCGGTTCTCTGATACAGCGTAAGATCAATAGATAATCTGTTTCTTAAGAATTTTCCCTCAATACCTGCTTCGATCTCTTTTTGCAATTCAGGTTTTAAACCTGGATTGGCAAGCTGGTTGCCGATGGCATTGGTATTAACAGCCGTACCGTTTCTGTCAAGAAATGAACGTGTAGCAATATTTAACACAGATCTTGTAGAATAGGCTCCAGGGAAACCGGCACTCGTAGAGTAACCGATTCTCACTTTCAAATAATTGATGCTTTTGTTATTTTGCAAACTTGTGATAGCAGAAGTTGGGATAAACGACAAACTTGCACTTGGATAGAAGATACTTCTATTTTCTGGCTCCAAGGTAGATGTCCAGCTGTTACGACCACCTACGGTTAAATAAGCATACTGTTTATACCCAAACCGTCCCTGAGCAAATGCTCCTATAGTCTGGTCTTTAATTTTGTAATCAAGATCCTGTCCGTTTTCACTAACAATGTCATGCGTTACAAAGTTTGTATGATCTAACAATCCATATACTAATTGTTGTGTGCTTAAATAACCTATTTGCTGAAAAGTATTTTCACGTGAATTCACACCCGCATCAACAGTCAGATTGATGTCATTAGTCAGGTTATGATCATAATTAAGTAAAAAGGTATGGTCCCAAATATTGCTGGTTCCTGAAGAAGTACGGTAAACACCGGTAGCCCATACACCAGCTCCCCCTTTGTTTTGAGCATATACCTGATTTTCTGCATAATTATCAAATCCAATCCTGTAAGAAAGGTTTAATCCTGGAACTACTTCATATCGAAGTGCAAAATTACCATACGTCCTATTTACTTTATCACTTGTAAATGCATTATATAAAGTCCACCGTGGGTTTTGGATATCATTACCACCGCGATAATACACATGTGAATGATCTAAAGGATTTTCATAAGGTAACCCCATTAAATCTACTGCGGTTGGTGTATACATCACATCCCCAAAAACTGAGGTTGCCGTTGCACGGCTACCAAAGCTGGTACTGGTTGGTGGCGATTTAACATCATTAGAAACGTAATTAATAGTACCACTGGCGGTAATTTTATTAGTAAGTTTAGCTGTTCCGCCAAATCCAAAAGTGTTCCTGTTTACACCATTACCGATAGTAAAGCCTTGGTCATCTAAATAACTAAAATTGGCATTATAATTAAGCCCCGGAGTAGAACCTGCTATGTTAACAGATGTATTATTAACGCCGCCTTTTCTAAAGAAATTTTTAACACTATTGTAAAATTTATAGTCATAGGTAGCTCCAACAAATTCAGGAAACGCCGAGGTCAATGCGGGCCTGTCATAGGGGTGTTTTACTTTTGTAGGGGGATCAGTAAACTTGGCTCCCCAGTTACTAAAGAAAGCAAGTCCTAAACTCAAATCAAACCCACCACCATAACTTTGGTTATATTCTGGTAGGTTAGCAACCTCATTGACAAAATATGATTGCGAAACAGTTATTTCTGATTTTTTTCGGGCACTCTGTGTTGCGCCATTTTTTGTAGTAACTAATATTACACCATTTCTACCAACCTCACCATATAGCGTGGTAGCACTTAATCCCTTCAATACAGTTATATTCTCAATATTGTTAGGGTCAAGGTCGAGAAAACGGCTTGATGTCTGGTTGCCATATACGAAACTTGCATTGGTATTTGTATTCGAGTTAAAAGGAACCCCATCTACAACAAATAAAGGTTGCGAACTACCCGTAATAGTACTTACACCTCTAATTACGATATTGGTACCACTTCCGCTAAGACCACTTGTATTAAGAATATTTACACCCGGTGCCTTACCAGTCAAAATCCTTCCAATGTCTCCTTCAGGCCTTAATTCAAGGTCTTTTTTACTTACTGTAGACACCGCGTAGCCCAAGGCCTTTTTCTCCTTTTTCATACCCAAAGCGGTAACTACTACCTCACTTAAGTCTTCACTAAGGTTTTTAAGTGATACATTCATCAAAGTAGTGGATGCCGAAACCACCATCTCCTGTCTACTAAACCCTACACCTGAAACGACAATAGTGCTTCCGACTTTTGCGGGTAGTCGAAAAACACCGTTTTCATCTGTTACTGTTCCTTTTTGTGATTTCTTTTCGAAGACAGATGCACCTTCAATTGGTTTGCCTTTGTCATCTATAACCTTACCGGTTACTGTGGGAAGCTGGGCGAAAATGCCAAGAGTTACAAGCATTAGGGCACAAAAACTCAGAAGTAGTTTTTTTCTCATGTTGTTATTTTTAGTAATGGTGAACCGTTTATCCGGCATTCTGACCACCTAAATAAGGCAAAAGCTGCGCATAAAACTTTTTAAGTGTTAAATTTTAAGCTTTTTTTAATGTGAGCGATCCTTATCAATCGTTTGCAGTTTACGCAAAAAAGCCCAGTATCATATATTAAAATATCTTATAAATCAATAATAACAATGCTTATACAGCCATCGAATGTTTTTATGGCAGCAAAAATACTTGTCTTTTAAAAAAGATTCGCTGTTTTCGACTTAAGGATTATCAAAAAGCTAATTGAAATTCGCCGACCCAGAAACTAATTTTACCTAATTTGCCTCAAAATAGCTTTTTTAATGTCTGCCGTAGAAAACCCTCATCAATAATGTAGGTAATCACTAAAAAATATGAAAAAGAGTTTTGATTCAGGTTAGAAACAATACATACAAATATTTATTATATAATATTTTTGCATTTTTAAACCTATCCCAACCAAATATTTGTCGGTTTTCAGGTTAATGCTATGTGTTTATTAGGTATTTCTATATAAAAAATGCTGAAAATCCATTGGATAGACCTCTTTCCCTGAATTAACTATTGCTTAAAATTAAACCTGTCGGTGAGCGGAAATTTATGCCCAGGACCAAAAATTAATTTTGGAATGTGACCCATTATTGTAATTTAGTGGAAGAATTTAATGGGTTAGTAAGTAAACAGGGTCAACAGCAATGTTGGCCCTTTTACGTGCCGTAAAGACAGCGTTTCAGCGGATTTGCTTACTTATACAAATGCTATCATTACTATATTTAGTATGCAGGTAACAGTTAAAAATTCGACTGGAAAATAACGACCGCTTTCTAATTTCCCTTCAGTTATTTTTTTTTCATTTCTCCCGTTACCTTTAAGCCATGAGCAAGATAAAAACAGCTTTTTTTTGCAGCAATTGTGGTTATGAAAGTGCCAAATGGTTAGGAAAATGCCCGGGGTGTGCCGAATGGAATACGTTTACAGAAGAAATTTTAGATAAAGGAAATAACAAAGAAGAAAACTGGGACAGCTACACATCTGAAAAAAGAAATACCAAATCAGTTGCGCTGAGTGATGTGGTGAGTAATAAAGAGAAAAGGATTGTAACCAAAGATCCTGAGTTGAACAGGGTATTGGGTGGCGGCATTGTTCCCGGAAGTATTATTTTGGTTGCCGGTGAACCGGGTATCGGCAAAAGCACCTTGTTTTTGCAAAATGGTTTATTGATAGAACAACTGAGGGTCTTATATATCAGCGGTGAAGAAAGTGAACAACAGATAAAAATGCGGGCAGACCGTTTAAAGATACCCAATGATAATTTTTACCTGCTAACCGAAACGGCTACACAAACTATTTTTCAGGAGATAAAAAAACTGAAGCCGCAATTAGTCATTGTAGACTCTATACAAACATTACAATCTAACTTGATAGATTCTTCTGCGGGAAGTGTTTCACAAATAAGGGAATGTGCCGCGGAATTTCAGCGGTTTGCAAAGGAAACAAATACCCCTGTTTTTTTAATTGGTCATATTACCAAAGACGGTGCGATTGCGGGTCCGAAAATATTGGAGCACATGGTGGATACCGTTTTACAATTCGAAGGAGACCGACATTACGCTTACCGAATTTTAAGAACATTAAAGAATCGGTTTGGAAGTACCGCCGAATTAGGTATTTATGAAATGACAGGTGAAGGGATGCGTATCGTATCAAACCCGTCTGAAATTTTGATTGCGCAAAGAGAAGAGCAATTAAGCGGAAGTGCCATTGCCGCTACATTAGAAGGCATGCGGCCATTACTGATAGAAGTACAGGCACTCGTAACCCAAAGTGTTTACGGAACGCCACAAAGAACTGTTAGTGGCTTTGATTTGCGAAGGTTACAACTATTATTGGCTGTATTGGAAAAGCGCGGCGGTTTTCAGTTTGGTATGAAAGATGTGTTTATTAATATCGCCGGCGGCATTAAAGTAGAAGACCCTTCGATAGACCTTGCAGTGATCTGTGCATTACTTTCATCGTATGAAGATGTTCCTTTACCGGCACATATTTGTTTTGCCGGTGAAGTTGGTTTGAATGGAGAGATACGTGCAGTAAACAGAATTGAACAACGTATTGCCGAAGCAGAGAAATTAGGCTTTGAAAAAATAATCGTATCCCGTTATAATAAAAAAAGTTTCGATCCGAAAGCGTATAAGATAAATGTAACTGCAGTAAGCAGAGTGGATGAAGTGTACCAGCAGTTGTTTTGAAGATGGAGAAGTTACATTGGTTAAAAGAGGTTAAAAAGGTTAAATAATGTGTTCATCTTTTTAACCTTTTTAACCCTTTTAACCCTTTTAACATCTTCAAGCTTCATTGCGGTAAATACCTAATCAAACAAAGCAAATCCATTCCGAAATTTGCAGAATGGTTTTTTCCGTAAATAACTATATCGCTAATTTTTTACGCCTGTTTTATCCGCATAATTGTGAGGGATGTGGTACAGATATAATTGGGGATGCCTACTTTCTTTGTGCAAGGTGTTTGCATCGTTTACCTGAGACCCGTTTTTTTCAATCATCTGCCAACCCGGTTGAAAAACTATTTTATGGAAGGCTACGGGTTACACATGCGGCAGCTACTTATTATTTTACAAAAGATTCTTTGCTTCAGCATTTACTCATTCAATTAAAATACAAGGGCAATAAAGAAGCCGGCTATTTTTTAGGCAGGATGATGGCTTATGCATTAATGAAGACGCAACGGTTTAGAGATGTAGATGTGCTGGTACCTTTACCGCTGAACAGGAAAAAAGAACATATTCGCGGCTATAACCAGGCCGCCCTTATTTGCGAAGGAATAGCCGAAATTTGGCATAAGCCTGTTTTAAAAGACGCAGTGGAGCGAATAAAATTTACCGAAACCCAAACCCACCAAAACCGGGTCAGCCGCTGGCAGAATATGGACGGGGTATTTGCCATTACAGATGAAAACGCCCTGAAAAACAGGCATATATTACTTATAGATGATGTAATTACAACCGGGGCCACCCTGGAAGCCTGTGGTTCAACCATACTGAAAGCAGAAGGGGCATCGCTTAGTATTGCTGCAGCGGCCTATACTATATAGCAGATTGTTGCAGGGCATAACTAAAAATGATAAGGGAGTTTTATATCAGGTCACACGAAGTATATTGACCGAACCCTGCAGGTAAACACCGATTTTAACCTTCCATTCATCAAAATATAACCAACCTTTTCTATATTTAACTGTTATTTAAAAAAATAAAAATCATGAAATATCTTTTAACCATTGCCATTGTGGGCATGCTGAGCGCATTTACTTTGCCGGGCGACCCAACCATACACAGTTTTAAAGTAAAATCCATTGAAGGGGGAACGATTGACTTCTCTAAATTCAAAGGGAAAAAAATATTGGTGGTAAACACCGCTTCCAAATGCGGCTACACACCTCAGTACGAGGCATTGGAAAAAGTGTATGAGCAATACAAAGACAAATTGGTGATCGTTGGTTTTCCTGCGAATAATTTTGGCGCTCAGGAGCCCGGTGCCGATAACGAAATACAGGAATTTTGTAAAGCAAGATTTGGTGTAAAATTTCCTTTGGCCAGCAAAATAAGTGTAAAAGGTGATGACACGGCCCCTATTTATAAATGGCTGACCAGCAAAACTGAAAATGGCGTTTTAGATGCTACCATTGGCTGGAACTTTAATAAATTTTTATTGGATGAGAATGGTAAAATGATCGCTTATTTTCCAAGTAAAGTGACCCCGGATAGTGAAGAGATATTGAAATACCTGAAATAATCGCTGATTTCACGGATTTAGATATGATTTTTTTGAAGGAGGATGTTTAATAAAACATCCTCCTTTTTGTTTTTTATACCCTTTGTTTTTGATACCCAAGAATTAATGAGAAATCATAAAAAACACGTGAAATAATTTTTGATTTCACGTATCTGGGCATGATTTTTTTGAAGAAGGATGTTTAATAAAACATCCTTCTTTTTGTTTTTTATATCCTTTACTTTTGATACCGACGGATTGATGAAAAATCATAAAAAAATCCGTGAAATCTGAGATGTTATTTAAGGATGTGATAGGCCAGCAGGCAACCAAGCAACATTTGGCAGAGATGGTAGAGCAGAACCGCCTTAGCCATGCTTTGCTTTTTCTGGGTAAAGAAGGCAGTGGGGCTTTACCATTGGCGATGGCTTTTGCGCAGTACGTTGTTTCACTTCCGCAGCCTTCGCCTATTGTGGAGGATTTGTTTGGCGGGATGACTGCTTTAGAACCCACCCCTTCCTATATCCATCCCGATGATATTGCTTCGCAGCCCGCTTTTCAAAGGGCAGGGCAACTCATACATCCTGATCTGCATTTTTCATACCCGGTTATTCCGAAAAAACCGGGCGATAAACCTACCAGCACCGATTATATTGCTGAATGGCGGGAGTTTGTTCAATCCTATCCTTATGGGAATGTATATGACTGGCTGCAGTTTATTGGTGCAGAAAATAAACAGGGTAATATTACGGCAGATGAGTGCAACGATATTATCCGCCAGTTAAGCCTGAAAAGTTTTGAGAGCGAGTACAAAGTATTGCTGTTATGGATGCCGGAATACCTGGGCAAAGAAGGCAATAAATTATTAAAGCTAATTGAAGAACCCCCACCCAATACTTTATTTATTCTCGTAGCAGAAAATGATGAGCAGATTCTGCCTACCATTTTAAGCCGTTGCCAATTGGTAAAAATCCCACAATTAGAGAACAGGGAAGTAGAGCAGGCATTAACTACCCGTGCCAATGTGCCGCCAGATACTGCCCGGCAGATAGCCGGCATTTGTGAGGGTAATTACCGTGAAGCACTCCAATTATTGCAACATGCCGATGAAGATTGGCAAAGCCTGCTAAGAGACTGGCTGAACGCCACTTTAAAAGGCGGCCCTATTGCCCAGGTGAAATTTGTAGAGGAAACCAGCAAGCTGGGCCGTGAGAAGCAAAAGCAGTTTTTACGCTATTTTAACCACCTGCTCGAACAAAGTATCCGGATAAAAGTACTGGGGGCTGAGCAGGTAATGCTGGGGGATAATGAGAAAGATTTTGCCCAACGGCTTAATAAAATTGCCTCGGTAAGCCAGCAACAGGCTATTATTGAAGAACTTGACAGGGCCGCTTACTACGTAGAACGCAATGCCAACGCCAAAATGCTGTTCCAGGCACTGACCATTAAACTCTACCACATCATTCAGAACAAAACCTTAATTTTGGTCAGTTAAGCCTTTGCCGGGTGATGGCAGTTGGCTGTGAGGGGGATTTTTGGAGTGGCACGTGTGGAATTGGTTTGCTATATGAAGAAAACCAACGAAAGCACTTGAACTGTTATACGCTTATCAATATATTTTGAAGGCACCGGATGCTGGTTACGATTACACATAATTTCTTTACACAGCACAACAGCGAACAGAAAGCTGAAGTGAGTGACACAACCAAAGCATCATAGCAGTACTATAGCCCGCCCAACCATTCTCTTCAGTTTACTTTATTAACTAACCAATTTATCAATTGAGATATGGGATGTGGATCATGCAGTTCATCGAAAGACGGGGGCAAACCGGGCGGTTGTAAAAGCAACGGGGGGTGCAGCACAGGCGGTTGTAACCGTTTGAATGTACACGACTGGTTACTGAACCTTCCGTTCAGCGACCCGGAAAGTACCTGTAAAGTGGTTGAAATCAGCTTCAAGCAGGGTAGCCGGAAAGATTTTTACCGTAACACGACTTTACAATATTTTGAAAAAGGTGACTATGTTACCATTGAAGGCGTTAGCGGATTTGATGTTGGTGAAGTAAGCCTAACAGGCGAACTGGTTCGCATGCAACTGAAGAAAAAAGGGGTTGATGAGTTTAGTCCGGATATGAAAAAAATCCTCCGTCGCAGCAGCGACAGGGACATTGACACCTTTAAGATCAGTAAAAGCCGTGAGCATGAGATCCTGGCGCGCAGCCGGGCCATTGCCCGCCAATTAAATGTACAGATGAAGCTGAGTGAAGTGGAGATACAGGCTGATGGCAAAAAAGGCACTTTCTTTTATACCGCTGATGACCGGGTTGATTTTCGTGAGTTGATAAAAATGTATGCGGGTGATTTTAAAGTAAAAGTGGAGATGCGCCAGATAGGCATCCGCCAGGAAGCCGCGAAAGTGGGTGGCATCGGCAGTTGTGGCCGAGAACTCTGTTGCAGCACCTGGCTGAATGATTTTAAAAGTGTGAATACTACTGCCGCGCGTTACCAGAACCTGTCTATCAATCAAACCAAATTAAGCGGGCAGTGCGGCCGTTTGAAATGTTGTTTGAATTATGAACTGGATACCTATTTAGATGCATTACAAAATTTTCCGGATTATGCAGAAACATTAGATACAGCGATGGGTACGGCACATCTGATTAAGAAAGATATTTTCAAGAACCTGATGTGGTATATACTGCCTAATAACAGTAAACATTTTCCCTTAACCATTCAGCGCGTGAAAGATATTAAGCGTTTGAACCAGCAGGGACAAAAAGTGGATGAGTTGCAACCCGTAGAAATTGTTAATAGCAAGAACAAAGAAATAGAACCGGCATTTGTAGATTTAGTGGGACAAATCAGTTTAAAAACATTAGAGAAAGACGACAGGCGCAGACGTGACCAGGAGCGCGGGAACAGAGGGCCGCAGCAGGGTTCAAGAAACCAAGGATCAAGGGAACAAGGGCCAAGAAATCAAGGATCAAGGGATCAGCAGGGACCGAGGCCGCCGCAGCAAAACCGGGGGCCGCAACAAGGACAAGG
>JAYTOS010000462.1:0-2381 GCA_043747705.1 Bacteroidota bacterium | reverse complement strand
CTTCTGATGCAAAAAATGCAGCGTATAATATTCCCTTCAATCCCGAGTCAACCATTACCAGCGAACACGAGGTTACCATCAAAGGGAATAAAGTTCCTTATAAAACAACAGCCGGTATGATGCCTGTTTGGGATGATGAGGGTAAAATACAGGCCGGCGTATTCTTTACTTATTATGAACGCACTGATATAAAAGACCACGCAGCCAGGCCATTGGTTATTTCCTTTAATGGCGGCCCCGGTACACCTTCTGTATGGATGGAACTGGGTTATACAGGCCCCCGCATCCTTACTATCGACGATGAAGGGTATCCCGTGCAACCTTATGGTTTAAAGGATAACCCGCATTCCATTTTAGATGTGGCTGATATTGTATATGTAGATCCTGTAAATACAGGTTTTTCAAGACCCATCAGCAAGGATATCCCAACCGCAAGATTTTTTGGGGTAAAGGCCGATGTTAAATATCTGGCAGAATGGATCAACACATTCATATCAAGAATGAACCGATGGGCATCTCCCAAATATTTAATTGGCGAAAGCTACGGCACAGGAAGGGTTTCCGGACTGGCACTGGAATTGCAAAACGCACACTGGATGTATCTGAACGGTGTAATTCTGGTATCGCCCACCACATTGGGTATTGAAAGGGGCGGCCCGGTTGAAGTTGCTTTGCGCCTGCCTTATTATGCAGCCACTGCCTGGTACCATAAGGCACTTTCGGATGACCTGCAAACAAAAGACCTTACCACAATGCTCCCGGAAGTAGAACAGTTTACCATAAATGAACTGATTCCCGCCATAGCCAAAGGCGGCTTCCTGGATGAAATAAAACGGAAAGAAATCGCCGCTAAAATGGCGCGCTATTCAGGCCTGCCCGAAAAAGTAATTCTGCAGAACAACCTGGATATTTCGCCCAGCCTTTTCTGGAAAGAATTACTGCGGGATAAAGGCTTTACGGTAGGCAGGCTTGATTCACGTTACAAAGGCATAGACAGGAAAGATGCCGGTGAAAGCCCTGATTTTAATGCAGAACTTACTTCATGGGAACATTCATTTACCCCTGCTATTAATATTTATTTGAGAGATGAATTGAAATATAAAACTGATCTGCGTTATTATATGTTCGGCCCCGTTAGTCCCTGGGACCGCACGGGTGATAAATCCGGAGAAAACCTGCGCCAGGCTATGGCTGAAAATCCTTACCTCCATGTGCTTATCCAGTCTGGTTATTATGATGGTGCCTGTGATTATTTTAATGCCAAATACAGTATGTGGCAGCTGGATCCCAGCGGAAAAATGAAAGACAGGATGAGTTGGGAAGGTTACAGAAGCGGCCACATGATGTATCTGCGCAAACCCGACCTGGAAACCAGTAACCAAAGTCTGCGCGATTTTATCAGGAAAACATTACCCAAGCCGGGCGAGTCTGCAAAGTATTAATGATGCATACTTAAATAGGTAAAATGAGTTATAGAAAATAATGACTGACCACCTTAGCATAAATATTATTCATATGAATAAGTATTTCGTACCAGTATCCAACTGCCATTAGGCTGTGTGGCATTGTAGGTTACCACAAGATAATTATCGGTTAAAACCTCAATGAGAAATTGGGTGTTCTGCCAGGTGTAACCTGGAAGTGCAGCATTGGCAATAAACTTGCCGGCCTCATTTGGTGGAGGGTAAAGAAGGGGCGTTACCTGGATTATTTTTGTACTGCCATCAAGATAAAAATAAGTCCTTTGATCAGCTAACCTGGGAGTAAGCAGGCTGCTGGTAGTGTCTACCCATTTTTTCTCTGTTTGACCGGCAGGTGCAATAAACCATTCAATCTTTTTTTGCTTCAGGCGCTTTCCCTTATTCCATAACTGCGAGGTTAGGGAATCCGCAACTTTTAGTGTTAAGGAAGACTGTTTTCCACTATTTACCGCCAGCGTAAATTTGGTGGCTTGTTTTATGGGCCCGGTATCCAGCACGCCACTGAACGCCACTTTTACACCGTTGAAAGTAACAATGGTGAGATCATTAGTAGAGGTCACAAACCATTTCGCAGTAGAGCCGGTATTGAAAGCAACCAAGGTATCTGAGAGTGTAAAAGATTGAATTTCACCAGATGGTGGGGATGTACTTGCCGGGGGTTGAACTGCGGGGGAAAAAGAATCGGAATTTTTGGAACAGGCTGATAAGGTAATGATCATCAATAATACAAGAATGCGTAATACCTTACCTGAAGAATATCCCAAATTATTTATCTTTTTCATTATCCTGGGTATAGTATTAATCAAAACCGAAAGCATAATTAATTTCAAACAGTTTTGTTTTTTGTAAAATAGATAGGATATGAATTTTAAATGGGCACATAGGAAACAGTGCGTCTAA
>JAYTOS010000461.1:0-2648 GCA_043747705.1 Bacteroidota bacterium | reverse complement strand
TTACAATAAGTGTAAAAATGTATATAATGACGCTTATTCAATCGAGTGGAATAAAAACAATAGTGAGGATCTAATATACTTATGCAATATGTAAATACCAGACAATGTGACCCCCTTCTACCAGAGCAATGTGACCCCCTGAGAACACCGTTTCAAAAAACGATTATTTGAGGCCTAAAAAATGGTAAAGAACTAGTTGCTTTTATTTTTCAAACGTAGGATTATTTATGTCTACTTTGATTAAATAATTTTATCGGTTTCTTCTTTTCGATTTTTTCGTAGAGATTCTCCCTTTAGTTCTACACGAACAGATTGATGTACCAGTCTATCAAGGATGGCATCAGCCACAGTTTGTTCTCCAATTACATCATACCAGTTTTTCACCGGAACCTGCGAAGCGATCATGGTTGAGTGTTTACCATGCCTGTCTTCTACGATATCCATTAGTAAGGCTCTACCACTGGCATCAAAAGCCTGTATGCCAAAATCATCAAGTATCAACAGGTCCTGTTTTTCGATTCTGCTTAACTCTCTTAGATGTGAACCGTCGGCCTTTGACATTTTTAAGACAGACATCAGCTTGGCGGTATTGGCATAATAGACTTTAAAGCCAAGTAAACAAGCTTGTCGTCCGATAGCAGAAGCTAAATAACTCTTACCTGTTCCGGTACTACCGGTAATAAAAACATCCTGTCCTTTTTTAATAAATTCACAGGTAAACAATCGGTCTATCTGGTTTTTATCCAGTTCTCTTTTCTGGCTAAAATCAATTCCATCGACATCGGCCATGTAGCGGAACTTAGCTGTTTTAATGTTTCGTTGCAATGAACGATGCCTGCGATCATCCCATTCGCTTTGAACTAAATACTGGGCCATTTCATCGTTGGTAAAGCTTACAGGTGGTGGTAACTCAACAAACGTTTTAAAAGCGGTTTGCATACCATAGAGGCGCATGTCGCCCATTTTCTTTACTGTCTCTTTGTTCATGTACTTTGATTTAAGGGTTCGTTTGATAAAAGGTTTATTCGTAGTAATCCTGTCCGCGTATGTTTTCGTGTGAGGGCATATCGGGGTTCAGTATTTCATCTTCAAAAGGGATAGCATCCGCTTTGGAGCGCAGTATCTGGTCGATGATACCATAATTGTATATCCCAAAACTATCGGCTCGCTTACATGCATTAATTAGTCTGGTATTACCTACCCGTTTGGCAAAACTTAATACCCCGGAACAGGACTTATAGCTTTGTTCCGGGTACAACTCTCTGGCCAGTATCTTGGCTATGTACTGAGCTACCGGTTCTCCTATGGAACTGGCAGTGGACATGAACTTCTGAGGATTCCATTCTGCTAAATATTTGTGCTGGGTGGCAAGATGATCCTGGATGGTAACATATTTGAGCCCCTTACCTAAAAAGCGATCATGGACTGCTACTACTTCGTTCTCATCATATACTTCAAGCTTAGTGGTGGTGTATTTTATTTTCAATCGCCTTCCTATTAGTTTGTAGGGTACACTGTAATAGCGTTTATCAGCACTCAGCAATACATGCCCGTATTTGTTTACGGTAGATAATTGCGTAGTCATGGGCTCAAACAAATAGGGATTAAGCGGCTGTAATGTGTGCTTTTCCAGTTCTATAAACTGTTGCATCCTGCTATAATTTTCACCAGTAAGCCTGGTGTCATTATGCGCTTCTAAATGGAAAAGAATGTCTTTATTTATCACCTCTGCTTTGTGATACACATTTTGATCAATCTTAGAAAAAATGGTAGTATAGATAATCTTTACAGCCCCTTCCACCAAGGCTTTGTCTTTGGGTTTATAGGTTCGTGTGGGGAACCCAAAAGTGTGGTAATGCTCTGCAAAGGCAGCAAAAGTGTCATTGAGTTGGGCTTCATATTTACTGGCTTTGGTAACAGCTGATTTTAGATTGTCAGGAACTATAGCCTGTGGAACACCACCAAAAAAATGAAGCGCGCGCTCACAACACAGTATAAAATCCTCCTTACACTGCGAGTGAACGGCCATCACAAAAGTCAGCTGGCTGCAGCCCAGTATGGCCACAAAAACCTCCAGTTCACTTATCTCACCTGTAATCTCATCAACCAACTGTAATTTTTGACCGGTAAAATCAACAAACATTTTATCGCCTGCTTTATGTGACATTTTCATAGAAGGCTTACCCACCTGCATAAATCGATTAAGCCGCTCTAAAAAGGCTGAGATCCGATAACCATCCGGACATTGAGCCAGGTACTTTTGATATACCATACCTTTTGTTACACCCCGTTTTTTTAGCATAGCTGCCAGAGAGGGTAACAGCGGTTCTAAATCCGATAACCGCTTATTGATAACTACAATCGGCTCCTTAATTAAAAATAGTCTGGACATCTCAGCATCACTCATTGCCTCAATCTGGTCT
This sequence comes from Bacteroidota bacterium, assembly GCA_043747705.1. Classification (GTDB taxonomy): domain Bacteria; phylum Bacteroidota; class Bacteroidia; order Chitinophagales; family Chitinophagaceae; genus Sediminibacterium. The sequence goes on along the minus strand of JAYTOS010000461.1, from coordinate 225 downwards.
ATCGTTTTTTCTGATAATACATAACGATACAAGTACTTCTTAACGGTATTACGGGCAACGCCTGTTGATTGGCTGATGTATTTAGTACCCTTCCCCGAAGCATAAAGACGAAGAATCTGGCGTATTGTAAACATCTCAATTGTTTTGTTAGACATGAAAATGAAGGGCTTAGTGAGCCAAGAACCTCATCTTTATTTCCTACAAAAACAACTTATTCTGAAACCA
>JAYTOS010000460.1:0-6647 GCA_043747705.1 Bacteroidota bacterium | reverse complement strand
ACCGCTTTATACATTTTGATCCTAATGAGAACAACAAAAGCAAGTTTGAGCAACTGCTCGACCTGTTTATGCAGTTACTTACCTACACCAACGGCGATGCAGCCGAGGCATTGGAATGGCTGAATGAGTTGGACCGTCAGTACCAGTTGACCAACGATGAATACGGAATGGGCGATTTTATCGATGAGCTGAAAGAAAATGGCTACCTACAGGAAAATCCGCAGGATGGTAGTTTTTCTATTACCGGTAAGTCAGAACAAACCATCCGTAAAAAAAGCCTGGAAGAAATATTCGGTAAGCTGAAAAAAACAAAGCAGGGCAATCACCAGACATTCAAACCCGGTCAGGGTGATGAAGTAAACCCCGATACAAGGCCCTTTCAGTTTGGGGATATGCTGGAGCAGATCGATTTTACCGAAAGTATCCGGAATGCACAGATCAATCACGGTATAGAAAGTTTTACAATGCAGGAAGACGACCTGCAAATACGGGAGAGCGATTTTAAAACGCAAACCTCAACTGTGCTGATGATCGATATTTCGCATTCGATGATATTGTATGGCGAGGACCGTATTACCCCGGCCAAAAAAGTTGCGATGGCATTAAGCGAACTCATCACTACCAAATACCCGAAAGACACATTGGATATTGTGGTTTTTGGAAATGATGCATGGACGATTGAAGTGAAGGATTTGCCATATTTACAGGTAGGCCCTTTTCATACAAATACAGTGGCAGGACTTGAGTTAGCCATGGACCTCCTGCGTAAGCGGAAGAACCCGAATAAGCAGATATTCATGATCACAGACGGTAAGCCTACCTGCCTGAAGATTGGCAAAAAATATTATAAGAATAGCTTCGGACTCGACAGGAAAGTGGTGAACCGCTGCATTAACCTTGCCGCGCAATGCAAGAAATTAAAAATACCTATTACCACATTTATGATTGCATCCGATCCTTACCTGCAAAAATTTGTTCAGGAATTTACCGAAATGAATAATGGGAAAGCATTCTTTGCATCATTAGATAAATTAGGGGCATTTATATTTAAAGATTTTGAAAGCGGGAAGCGGAAGACGGTGTATTAAGATCGGGAAAAGTGAGTAGTGAGTCGTGAGACGTTAGTATAATATTCATTCACCATTCACCATTCACAACTCACGACTCTCTTTTCACCATTCACAGTTTATATTATTAATTAACAGCAAGCGTAATAACAAACATGGATATAAAGAAAATAAAAACACTCGGTCAATTAAAAAAAAGTGGGTACAAAGCCAGGTCTGTAAAAGAAGAAATCCGGGATAACCTGATCGTAACCATCCGTAATAAGGAAAATCCATTCACCGGAATATTAGGGTATGAGGATACGGTGATACCTGATACTGAAAGGGCACTGCTAAGCAGGCATAATATTCTTTTTCTGGGATTGCGCGGACAGGCCAAGACAAGGATGGCCAGGCAGATGGTTGATTTATTGGATGAGTATATTCCTGTTATTGCCGGAAGTGAAGTGAACGACGATCCTTTGAAGCCACTGAGTAAATTTGCCAAAGACCTTATTACAGAATACGCCGATGAAACCCCTATACAATGGCTGCACCGCAGTGAACGGTATGGTGAAAAATTAGCAACACCGGATGTAAGTGTGGCAGACCTGATTGGTGATATCGATCCTATTAAAGCAGCCAATCTTAAATTGAGTTTCGCGGATGAAAAAGTAATTCACTATGGCATCATCCCCAGAAGTAACCGGGGTATTTTTGTGATTAACGAATTGCCCGACCTCCAGGCAAGGATACAGGTTGCCTTATTTAATATTTTACAGGAAGGCGATATTCAAATACGTGGATTTAAATTGCGTATGCCATTGGATATTTTATTTGTATTTACTGCCAACCCGGAAGACTATACCAACCGCGGCAGCATTGTTACACCACTCAAAGACCGTATTGAGAGCCAGATATTAACACACTACCCGAAAGATATTGAAACCTCACTCGCCATAACCGAGCAGGAAGCAGATATATTAGATGCCCAGAAAGAAAGGGTAATGGTGAGCGACTTAATTAAAAGATTGGTAGAACAGGTAGCTTTTGAAGCGAGGATTAATGAATATGTAGATAAGAAAAGCGGTGTTAGTGCCCGTTTAACCATTGCTGCATATGAAAATGCCATCAGCAGTGCAGAAAGAAGGGCCATCATTCACAACGAAAAACAAACCCAGGTATGGGTAAGTGATTTAGCAGGCATCATTCCGGCGATTACCGGTAAAATTGAACTGGTTTATGAAGGTGAACAGGAAGGTCCTTACCAGGTTGCGGTAAACCTGGTTGATAAATCTATCCGTTCGCAATTCATTCAATATTTCCCCAATCCGGATCAATTAAAAAAGAAAAGGGGGAATGGAAAAAAATCCCAGGAAGAAAAAGAAATTGAAAATCCTTACAAAGCTATTACCCGCTGGTTCGATGGGGGTAATCACCTCGATCTTTTATTAGATATGAAAGATGCCGATAAGATAGCCACGCTGTACAAAGTAGATGGCCTATATGGCTTCGTTAAAAAATATTTTCCGCAGGCGAACGAAAAAGAAAATGCTTTATTAATGGAATTTGTCTTGCACGGCCTTTCTGCCTACTCACTCATCAGTAAAAAAGTGATTGACGGAAAAATCGAATTTAAAGATCTCATGGCCAGCATGATGAATTTGGGAGATATGAACTTAGGCGGAGAAGAAGATGAATTTAATGAGGATGATTATAAATAGAAATTTGAAAATGTGGTAATTTGAAAATTTGATGATGGTAATGTAAAGAAGCATTTTATATGTGGTCTCACATGCTATTATCAAATTATCAAATCAGCTCTTTCAATTTTTCAACAACCACATCAATTTCCTCTTTAGTATTGTGTTTGCTGAAGGAGAAACGGACGGTAACCTGGTTTGGATTATTGTTGATGGAGCGGATCACGTGTGAACCCTGGTCGGCACCACTTGTGCAGGCACTGCCCCCACTGGCGCAAATATTATTAATGTCCAGATTAAAAAGGATCATCTCACTTTTTTCGGTCTTGGGAAAACTGGCACTTAATACGGCATACAAACTCCTGCCCAAAGGATCGCCATTTAAAGTTACGCCTTTAATATTTTTTTTAAGTTGCTCAATCATGTACAACTTCAGTCCTTTAATATACGCACTGTCTTTTTCATAATTTTCAGTAGCCATTTGTAAGGCTTTGGCAAAACCTACAATCCCATACAGGTTTTCGGTACCGGCGCGCATATTTCTTTCCTGGCTGCCTCCATATACAAAAGGTTTGATCTTTACATTTTCGTTGATATATAAAATACCAACGCCTTTTGGGCCATGAAATTTATGGCCTGCACCTGTAACAAAATGTACTGGTGAATTTCTCAGGTCAAAAGGAAAATGGCCAACGGTCTGAACAGTATCGCTATGAAAAATAGCATTATACAATTTACACAGTTCACCCACCCCATGAATATCGAGCATATTGCCAATCTCATTATTGGCATGCATTAAGGTTACGAGGCATTTTTCTTCACTTTCCGCTAATAGTTTCTCAAGGTCATCCAGATCAATATGGCCATTGGGCAAGATTTTTACAAAACTCAAAGCCGCTTCACCGGTATGGTATAAATGTTCAACGGTATGGGTAGTGGCATGGTGTTCAATAACTGAAGAAATAATGTGTTTACAGCCAAGGTCGCGAACGGCAGCTGTAATAGCTGTATTGCTGCTTTCGGTACCACCGCTGGTGAAAAATATCTCAGCGGGATGTGCATTTAGTGTTTTGGCAACACTTTTACGCGCATTTTCAATGGCCATACGGCATTCCCTGCCATAGCTGTAAATAGAAGAGGGGTTACCAAAATGAGTGGTCAGGTAAGGCATCATTGCTCCCAACACCTGCGGGTCGAGTGAGGTGGTTGCAGCGTTGTCGAAATAGATTCTTTCCATAATAGGTACAAAAATAGCGGAAAGTTTGGCGTTAACAGTCCTAATCAACGCAAAACGCCAACCCCAAACGCTTACATTGCTTCGCGGATATCCTTCATCAGTTTCTGCGCAATATTGGCGGCGGTAGTTTCGAAATTACTTTCGGCATAAATACGGATGATGGGTTCGGTATTACTCGTTCGTAAGTGTACCCAATCATTCTCGAATTCTATTTTCAATCCATCCTCGGTATTGATCTTATTCTTTTTGTATTTTTTCTTGATATGGTCAAAAATCTTTTTCAAGTCAAATCCCGGTGTCAGCTCTATTTTATTCTTGCTCATGAAATAATCCGGGTAAGTGCTGCGTAATTGCTTAGCTGATTTTTTTTCTTTAGCAAGATGGGTAAGAAACAATGCAATACCAATCAATGCATCCCTGCCATAATGCAGGTCGGGAACAATGATGCCGCCATTTCCTTCGCCTCCAATCACGGCATTAACCGCTTTCATTTTGTTTACCACGTTTACTTCACCCACGGCACTTGGCGTATATTCGCCGCCATGCTTTACCGTTACATCTTTCAATGCCCGGGTTGATGACATATTGCTTACTGTGTTTCCTTTCCTGTGTTGCAATATATAATCAGCTACTGCTACCAATGTATATTCTTCGCCAAATAAACTGCCATCCTCACAAACAAAACAAAGTCTGTCAACATCGGGGTCAACGGCAATACCCAGATCTGCTTTTTGCCTGTTTACTTCTGTGCATAATTCATGCAGGTTTTCAGGTAAAGGTTCTGGGTTATGGGCAAATTTTCCATTCACTTCACCATTCAACACAGTAATATCTTTTACACCCAATGCTTTTAATAAAAGCGGAACAGCAATGGCACCGGTACTGTTAATGGCATCCAGAACAATTTTGAACTTAGCTTTTTTAATAGCAGCAATATCAACCAATGGGTAGTTTACTACACTATCAATATGTTTTTGCAGTAACTGGTCATTGGTGGTATAAGAACCTAACTGGTCAACCGATGCAAATACAAAATCTTCTCTCGCAGCAATATCAAGCACTTTGGCACCTACTTCGCCGTTAATAAATTCGCCGCTGCTATTTAATAATTTTAATGCGTTCCATTCCTTGGGGTTATGACTGGCAGTTAAAATAATACCGCCTGCCACTTTTTCAAATACTACCGCCATTTCAACAGTAGGGGTAGTGCTAAGTCCAAGATCAATCACATCAAATCCCAATGCGTTTAAGGTACTTACAACCAGGCGTTGTACCATTTCGCCACTGATCCTGCCATCGCGGCCAATAATGATTTTTTTATTGGGCGATTCACCTGCCAGCCAGGTACCGAACGCAGCAGTAAACCGCACTACATCTAATGGGCTTAATGTATCACCCGGCTTCCCGCCAATGGTGCCACGGATACCTGAAATACTCTTGATCAATGCCATAAAACTGTGTTTAAATGCCTGCAAACATAATAGAAATTTTTTGTTTGTCCTTCAGCCGTATTTTTGCAATTAATAAAGCATTGTATGTCGGATAAAGCGTGGTATAAAGATTGGTTCAATTCTCATTATTACCACTTGTTGTACCAGCATAGGGATGAAGAAGAAGCCCTCCAGTTTATCAATACCCTTATTAAATACCTCGAACCACCTAAGAGCAGTACCATGGTAGATGTGGCCTGCGGAAAAGGGCGGCATAGTAAAGCCCTGGCTGATATGGGGTTTGATGTAACCGGTATTGATCTTTCCGCCGCTTCTATTGATGAGGCCCTGGAAAATGAAGGTGAAAACCTGCATTTTTACCAGCATGATATGCGCCTTCCGTTCTGGATCAACTATTTCAAATACGCTTTTAATTTCTTTACCAGTTTTGGTTATTTCAAAACAAGAAGGGAACATGATAATGCCATCCGCACCATTGCGCAAAGCCTGGCGCCCGGTGGTATTTTTGTGATTGATTATTTGAATGTTCATTACTCTGAAGACAGGTTGGAAAAATCATTCAAAACTATCCTTGAAGGTGTCACTTTTCATATTACCAAATGGCAGGATGAAGAACATTTCTTTAAACAGATTCAGGTAACCGACGCGTCGAATAAAACACCGAAACATTTATACACAGAACGGGTAGCTAAATTTTCGCTGGGCGATTTTACAGATATGCTGGCTTTCCAGGGTATGCAGGTGCAGGAAGTATTTGGCGATTACCAGTTAGGCAGGTATGATATTAAAAAATCACCACGCATGATCATTATTGCCCGGAAAAATTAAAACCATCAGTGCTTTTGCACACAGATAAATTTTCCTAACGACCAACGTGAAGAAACATTATTTTTTCGGGTAACGAAACGTTCTCGGTTGCAAAGGTTTCATGAAAAGTGAATCCCTCGATTTTTGTTTCTCTAAGAGCTCATCAAATTTGTCTCTTGGTAACTTATAAAACCTTGACCTGTTTTTGTTGTCCCCCTCAATAGTTATGGCAGTAGTCAGGCTGGCAGCATTACTGCTATCAGGCACCAGCAGCGGCATATTATCAACCATGGATTCGTATATGTCAAATCCCATATTGTTATTACCGAGATATACAGGCGGCAAAGATTTTTGAGTAAAGGCATTCGGCATGCCGTTATAAGGTAATTGATTTTTATTCAGG
>JAYTOS010000459.1:0-1166 GCA_043747705.1 Bacteroidota bacterium | reverse complement strand
GCAACACCGGCCGCTGTTTTCACATTCATTTTTTTCAGGATGCGGAAGCGGTTATTTTCTACGGTCCGTATACTCAGGAACAGCAGCTCAGAAATTTCATGGCTATTCTTTTCTTCGCAGATCATCCGGATGATCTGCTTTTCTGAATCTGAAAACAATATTTGCCTGTCTTTTATGTAGGGATTAAAATGGCTTCTGGCAATTAAGCGCACCATTTTTGCGGAAGTTGACTGGCAGAAATAAGGGTGGCCGCGGCTTACCTGGTGTAACGCTTCAAACAATTCTTTCTTAGCCATGTTTTTGGTGATATATCCTATTGCACCTGCTTCAAGTGCTTCTACAATGGAATGTTCATTATCATAGCTGGTTAATACAATGCATTTAATTGTATGATTGATTTTTAAAAGATGTTTAATAGCGGTAGCTCCATCCATGATCGGCATCCGAAGATCGGTTAATACGATTTGAGGTTGTAGCTGTGCCGACCTGTTTACCAGCTCTTCACCATTAGATGCCTCACCCACTATTTGATATGCTTCATTACCTGTGAAAAACCCTTTTAACCCATCCAGGTAAAGCTCATGGTCATCAGCGATGAGGATTTTTATTTTATGTTTATTTTCCATGTGCGGTAAGCATTGACAATAATGGAATTTTGATCAGGTAAGAAGTACCCGAACCCATGCCAGAATTCAGGGCAAGCGTTGCCCCAAGCAGTTCTATTCTTGTATGGATATTTTGAAGGCCCAGTCCCTGTGATGTATCCTGTAGTTGCAGGATCGTAAATCCTGAACCATTATCCCTCGTGGTGAGCGTGATCTTTTTTTCATCCTGTATGCAGTTTACATAAATATCGGTGGCACCTGCATGCTTGATGGCATTCGTAAGGATTTCCCGTATGATCCGGTACAGGTGTATACTTTTGGCCGGTTGGTAATGTGCATCATGGATAGCCAGCGTTGCCAATATATGTATTTTGCCGGCCGATTTAATTTCCTCAAACAGGTCAGTTAGTGCCATCACCAGCCCATGTGATTCTAATATGCGTGGAACAAGGCTGTAAGATATTTCCTTTATTTTCTTTTGTTGTTTCCCCAGTTGGGTACCTGCTTTTAGCAGTATCGAATCACTTTCATAGCCTTTAGCCTGTTGCAGAAGTAAGCCTA
>JAYTOS010000458.1:0-1748 GCA_043747705.1 Bacteroidota bacterium | reverse complement strand
CCCAAGGCTGAAATAAGTGCTGGTTACACTTTCCTTATTCGTCCAATTACTTAAGCCATTATCTGTAATTTGTTCTGTTGCGCCCTGTGGTAATTGGGTAAGGTATGCATTACCTGCCAATGCAACTGCGGTGTTTGTTGCAGGTGGGGTTTCTACCGGAGTTGTTGCAGTGTTCGCCTTTTTGGAGGAGAGCATTAATATGCAAAATATGGTTGCACTAATAAATGAAAATGTTTTATTTGTTATCTTCTTCAATGGTTCGTTTTTTATTTTCTTTATCGGCACAGTAAATATACTTGTGTTACATTTATAATTTTGTATGCTGTCGAAATTAGTAACGCTGTCGAAGTTGATGTCCTTCAGGAACCAGACTGCAACGATAAAACACTTGTCTAACAGCTTTCAAAAATTAAAAGTTCTTTTCATTCATTGCTTACCGGGTGAGTTTCTTCATGCCAAAACTTACAACCTGAATATATGCCTGTTAAAGAACTAGCCGCAAACCAACTACTATATTGTGTAAGTTCGTGTACCCAGTCCTAATAGGCGGCGAGTCCTGCAACTTGTGCTGGTTTTAAGATTAAAATGATTTATGCAGAGACATCGCTTTGGAAGTTTTTTGATTGGAGACCCGGGGCGAAAGAACCCATAAACAGCCTATCATTTATTGATAGAAGTTGCTGTTACGCCGGAAGGAAATTTTTGGGCGGTGGTAGTAGGTCCGGCAATAGTTATTATGCCTGCTTTCACCGTCATACGGTCAATAAAAACAACCCTTTCATCACCAGTTGCAGCAGTTCTTCCGTGATATACACAAAACATTTCTTTACCATCAAATGAGTAAGTAATGCTATTGTGTCCTGTTCCCGAAACCTGCCCTCCCTTATCTGTATTTTTTTGCAGCACCGGGTTATTGGCTGCTTTTTTATAAGGCCCCAAAGGAGAAGTAGCCGTGGCATAACCAATGGCATAATACTGGCCCCCAAAATGATTGGCAGAATACATCATGTAATAGAGGCCCTCTTTTTTAAATGTTACCGAGCCTTCCGTCCAGCGGCGGTTTACTTCCTGTGCAGTAACCGACCTGCTTTCCCATTCAGACTGCTTGTCCCTAAGTTTAACCGGAGGCCGGAGCATTAATTTCGGTTTACCAATTACGCCGGAAAAATCCGGTTTAAGCTCTGCACCATATACCCAGCTTTCTTCAATCTCCTTGTACCAGCCCTTTTTCTTGGCCCAAGCAGCTACTTCGCTTTCTACCGGATGTTTGTAAGCCACCCGGGAATAATATAAATAGCATTTGCCATTGGTATCAAAAAAAACATTGGCATCAATCGTAGGATACCCCGGATCAAAAACCGGCTTGGTATTTAGATCAATAAAAGGCCCCGTGGGCTTGTCTGCCACGGCCACACCAATGCGGAAATTTTCTTCTTCGTTACCAGGATTTATCTTCCATTGTGCACTGTAAAACAGGTAGAATTTACCTTTCACTTCATACACTTCCGGCGCCCAGTACGCACCCTCCCATTTAGCCGTTGTATCGCTCCACCCATTTTTATTATTGTTGAAAAACACCTGCCCTTCCTGTTTCCAGTGTACCAGGTCTTTGGAGGAATAGGCAGCGAACCCATGATCCGCTCCTCCGTCGGTGCCATACATATAATACATACCCTGTGTGTGCAACACATAAGGGTCGCCGAATTGCACCTTCAGTGGGTTAACAAAAGTGGCTGAGTCTGTAACAC
>JAYTOS010000457.1:0-1161 GCA_043747705.1 Bacteroidota bacterium | reverse complement strand
ATACCTTTTACCGACCGTATTTCAATTGACAATGCCATCACCTGTTGGTCGGTATTATTACAGATGCACTATGATGATACCATTATACAGCAACGCCTGCTTCAGCTTGCGCCGGTTGACATGCGCATGCAGTTAAAAAAAGGAATTAACAACTGTTATCTGTTAAACGACAGTTACAGCAGCGATACCGCATCATTGGACCTTGCCATTGATTACCTGCAACAACAGGCGGGTAACAACCGAACGACTATCATCTTATCAGACATCCTCCAAACCGGGCAAAATAAAGAGGCTTTGTATCGCGGTATCGCAGCACAATTAAAGGTTCGCGGTATTCACAGGTTAATTGGTATTGGTTCTGCTATCAGCAGGTGGCAGGCTGTTTTTGCAAATATGGATAAGCCAACAGCAGGTAACGGTTTATCAGCGGTTTTTTATAATTCTACCGATGAATTCTTACAACATGCCGGAACACAGCAATTTAAAGATGAATATATTTTATTGAAAGGCGCACGAGTATTCGCTTTTGAGCGGATATCGAATTGGCTCGAGCAGAAAGTACACCAAACAGTGATGGAGATTAATCTCTCCGCCATGATTCATAACCTCAAAGAATACCAAAAACATTTATCGCCCTCTACCAAAGTAATGGCCATGGTAAAAGCATTCAGCTATGGCAGTGGCAGTGCAGAAATAGCCCGTGTATTGCAGTTTCACAAAGTAGATTACCTCGCTGTGGCTTATGCTGATGAAGGTGTTGAATTACGCAAAGCAGGTATCAGTTTACCCATTATGGTAATGAATGCCGATGAAGCGGGTTTTGATGCATTAGTAACCTATAACCTCGAACCTGAAATATATTCATTCCCAATTTATTTCGCCTTCCATAAATATTTACGGCAACAGGCGATACAGCAGTTTCCTGTGCACATCAAATTCAATACGGGTATGAACCGTCTTGGCTTTGAAGTATTGGAAGCAGAAAAATTGGCTGTTTTATTAACGAACAATCAGACCATGGCTGTGAAAACGGTGTTCAGTCATTTAGTGGCCAGTGAAAACCCCGAACAGGATGCATTTACCAAACAACAAGTAACGTTGTTTGAAGATGCCTGTATTATTATGCAACAGCAACTAGGGTATCTTTTCATCAAACACATA
>JAYTOS010000456.1:0-4877 GCA_043747705.1 Bacteroidota bacterium | reverse complement strand
TTTCGCATCGAATGGGAGAGTACCCAAAATTGGCAACAGGCAAAGCACTTACCAGTAACGTGTCTTTTTGAATCGCGATCGTTCCATCAGCCGAGCAGGTATTGTTATCTGATATATTTTTAATACTGTACACAGCAGACACTGTGGGTGACTTAACAAAAAAAGTGTCATTTTGTGTGATAGCATTAATCGTATCATTTTTAATGCCATCTGTATATATCAGGTTCCAGGGTGCTTTTCCTGTTAAAAGGAATCGGATGTTTTTTGAATTACCCAAACAAACGGTATCCGCCTGTTTCACAAACTGCAGGGCAGGTAAATCATGAACGGCAACTGTAATACTATCTTTAGAAATACCACATCCGCCGATATTAGCGGTTACATAATATTTACCCCCATCAATCATCGCAGCTTTTTTAATTACCGGGTTATTGAGTGTGCTTGTAAATTGATTAGGTCCGCTCCATTGATACGTTACATTAGAATAAAGTGTTGAAAACAACTGTATATCTGATCCAAAACAGGATGCTGATGTAACTACCGGTGATAACTGCACTTGGCTGTAATTAGAAAAATAACCCAGCCTGCTACCGGTACCCGAACCACCATTTAGAAACCCCAAATGAAATAGCCCCGAACTGTTGGCTACAGAAGTAGAAAAACCGGCAGGTATCAATCTATTTAAATTAGGCAGGTTAGAAATATCAATCCGGGCAGCTTGCCAAACACCATTTGTGCCGGGCACTGGTTGAAAAAGAGAAGGTGTAATAACGGTATTATCTCCATTCAATGAAAAATTACTTATGTCGGTTGTTTTACTTAAAATATTCAGGTAAAAAAATTCTGAAGTAGAACGCACAAACGAAACATTTTGCGAACCGGTACATTTAATGCCCGGTAAAGAAGTGGCCGCTACTTCCTGCCCCACACCGGTAAATTGTAAAATATAAACAGGTTTTGTTGTGGTAATATAAACACTGGGATTACTTAACGTTCCTTCATAAGATTGTCCGCGGTTAATGGTCTTCACTACTGCTCCGTTTTCAGAAATTTCTGTAGTATCTGCAATTGCCCATACATAATAAAAATCCTGGTTAGGTTTTTGCAAATAATTTAAGGCTCCCCGCACAATAATAAATTCACTGCCGGTATTTATCTCCGGCACTATCTGGTCGCCAATTAAATCATAATTAGGACTAAGAAAAACCGAGTCATCATATATGGTAACGCAAACAGGTTTATTCGCTTTTACAGACGATCCTCCTAAATGCCCGGATGCCAAATTACTTGCTGCAATCACAGCATAGGTTTGTCCTTTTTGTAAGGTAATGGTAAAAAGAGAATTGGCTGTGTGTCCAATAGAATCCGCATTGGTTAGGGTAATATCAATCACTGTATTATCTTCCGTAGCCACAATGGCAAACCCGTTATGTGCGGGTGGTGTATGCCCCGCATGGTTATCAAAGTGGGTTTGCGAGGGGATCAAAAAACGCAATCCTTTACCTACCTCCCCTTTTAAAGGAAATATTTCAGGGTTGTTTTTTAAGCCCACTTCGTAATAAGCCGATATATTGGTGGTTGAAGTGACCTTAATTCCATAGTTCAAAATAGTATTACCGGGTTTATTCTCTATTTGGTTTAACTGTTGGGTAATATCGGTTGTACTTGCTGTATTACTGTTTAAGTGAAAAGTATAGGGAAGAAAAGATGGATTCGCAGGTTGCGATATTGTGATATCGGCCGGTTGGCTATACGTGCTTATTCTAAAGACGATAGGTTTGTTTTCATGACTTGCCGTAATAGCAGGCGCAGCAAACCAAAAAGCGGTATCTGTCTGTGCGAAAGACGATGTGACAAATAAAAAAGAAAAAAACAATAAAAATATTTGCTTTTTCTTTTTTACAGTGGTTTTCCAAACTGTTTTTTTCAGAAAGCTGAAGGGGGTATTGGCAAGGAGCTTCATCAGCTATAAAAATACAGCAGAGTTATAACTACTGAACCCTTTTTTTATACGTTTTTATCAATCTGATAAAAGCGGGCACCGGGGATTACATATTATTAGCAATTATTGCGTTCTAACCAGTCACTGCCCCCCCCACAACACTAACAATCATTAGTAATGAGCCCGCAAATTTATTTACAGTCCGTATTCCCTTAAAACCCGCTATTGAAAATTTAGGGAATCAAAATCATTTAGTATTTATTTTGGCTGCATGTAACCTATACACAATTTTATAACCCTGTTATTCGTTCAAAGAGCACCATTATTATCAACTAACCGAACGATTATGAAATTAACTGTATACCTTTTTATCGCTATTACTTCCCTGGCTATGTATTCCTGTGTAAGCCCTAAAAAACTGGAGGCGGAGAAAGCCAAATATGTAGAACTGAGCGGCAATTATCTCGCGCAACAATCAAAGAACCGGGAACTGCAGGATGAGATTAAAAGACTGAATAACCTGTTGGATAAAACCAACAACCAGATCACCGATCTCAACACCCGCAAATCGGCACTCGAATCGCAGAACAGCGACCTGAATAAACAGATTGATTACCTGCGGCAAAATAACAATACCGTACTTAACCAATTGAAAGATCTGTCGGTAGTAACGGGGTCGCAGGCGGAAAGTATTAAAAAATCATTGGAGAATATCGGCTCAAAAGATTTGTATATAAGAGACCTGCAAGGTTCCATCGCCCGTAAAGATTCATTGAACATGGCTTTGGTGATGAACCTCAAAGGGGCTATCGGTAATTTAGATGATAAGGATATTAATATTAAAGTAGATAAAGGCGTTGTGTATGTTGATATTTCTGATAAACTGTTATTTAAAAGTGCCAGCTACGATGTAACCGACCGCGCCAAAGAAGTATTGGGCAAAGTTGCCAAAGTACTGAATGCACAACCTGAAATAGAATTTATGGTAGAAGGCCATACCGATTCGCTGCCTATCCGCAGCGCAGGCATCATGGATAACTGGGATCTGAGCGTGAAAAGAGCAACTACTGTTGTACGAATTTTACAGGATACATATGGATTAGATCCAAAACGTATGACAGCCGCCGGACGCAGCCAGTACCTTCCGCTTACAGATAATTCCACAACAGAAGGCCGTGCCGCCAACCGCAGAACACGTATTGTAATCTTACCGCAGTTAGACCAGTTCTTTAAATTGCTGGAAACGAAGAAATAAATAAGTGTAGATATAAAAAAGGGAGCTGCCTCTAATTAAGGCAGCTCCCTTTTTTTGTGAGTAGTGAGTTGTCAATGGTGAGTGATAGAATGACTACTCACCATTCACACCGACTTCCACGCGGCCAATATTTCTTCTGTATGATTTTTCGATTCCGGTTTATCAATGATCTTTACGATCTTACCGGTTTCGTCAATTAAAAAAGTAGTACGGGTTGTACCCATATATGTGCGGCCCATCAGTTTTTTCTCGCCCCATAAATTGTATTTATCAACGATCTTCTTATCCTCATCCGCTACTAATGGGAATGGCAGTTTGAATTTTTCTTCAAACTTTTTATGGCTCTTTACATCATCAGTGCTTATCCCGATTACCTGGTACCCTTTTTTAAGAAGGATACTGTAATTATCCCTTAGGTTACAGGCCTGGATCGTACAGGTAGGTGTATCGTCTTTGGGATAAAAATATAAAATCACTTTTTTGCCTTTGTAATCTGCCAGGGAAATCGGCTTCCCGTTCTGGTCAACCCCCTTGAATATGGGTGCTTTACTTCCCTCTTTTAATACTGCCATGTTACTTATTTATGTTTTCAAAGTGTAATGATAACGCTAATTATACTCTTTTTGTTTGTATTTACCTATTCCCGGTGAAAAAATTAATGGCAGCTTTCCCTTGACAGCCTTAGATTTGCACAATTTATTTTTTAGCAACCATGCCCAAAGACAAATCCATCAAATCAGTACTGATTATCGGCTCCGGCCCCATTATCATTGGCCAGGCCTGCGAATTTGATTACGCCGGCTCCCAGGCCGCCAGGAGCTTGCGGGAAGAAGGTATTAAGGTAATACTGATCAACAGCAACCCTGCTACCATCATGACCGATCCTATGATGGCCGACAGGGTATATTTACTTCCATTAACGGCTGAAAGTATCGAAAAAATCCTTGAAGAGAACCAAATAGATGCCGTACTGCCTACTATGGGCGGACAAACAGCATTAAACCTCTGTAAAGAAGCCGAAGAACTGGGCATCTGGGAAAAATATAACTGCCGCCTGATTGGGGTAGATGTTGCCGCTATTGATACCGCAGAAGACAGGGAAAAATTCCGCCAGTTAATGGTGAAAATAGGCATTGCCGTTGCCCCCAGCCGCGTGGCCAACAGCTTTTTGGAAGGAAAAGAATTTGCACAGGAGATAGGGTTTCCATTGGTAATCCGCCCTTCTTTTACACTTGGTGGAACAGGTGGCGGCTTTGTACATACCAAAGACGATCTGGATGCAGCCTTAGAAAGGGGCCTCAAAGCATCACCCATCCATGAGGTACTGGTAGAAAAAGCAGTCATGGGCTGGAAAGAATTTGAATTGGAATTATTGAGAGACCAGAAAGATAATGTGGTAATTATTTGTACCGTTGAGAATGTAGATCCAATGGGCGTGCATACCGGCGATTCGATAACTGTGGCACCTGCCATGACCCTTAGTGATACCGCTTACCAGGATATGCGCAACAAAGCTATTTTGATGATGCGCTCATTGGGTAATTTCTCCGGTGGTTGTAATGTACAGTTTGCTTTAAACCCTGAAACAGAGCAACTGATTGCGGTAGAAATAAACCCGAGGGTTAGCCGTTCTTCTGCCCTTGCATCAAAAGCAACCGGTTACCCAATCGCCAAGATTGC
>JAYTOS010000455.1:0-7261 GCA_043747705.1 Bacteroidota bacterium | reverse complement strand
AACAGATTCCTGGATAGTTTCCGAAATATCACTCATAGTCTTATTCTTTTTAGTCAGCTAAAGATACGATTAAAGAATAATTATTTTTGAGCAGTCGCTCAGATATACTTACCTCTCTCATAAAGCAGCATCGCTTCTTTGCAATGATTTTATTGTACACATCATTTTAACAGCATACAACGTTAGAAAGGCTGGCACTTCTTTAATTGGATTTTAACGATGGGACTTATGTATTGTTTCATCCACAATATCCAATAAGCCTTTACTAAAACTATCGTCGGCTAATTGCCAGAACATGATGCCGTTAAGTCGCTGTTTGACAGCATATTTCGTTTTCAATATAACCGATGCACTGTTATCAAAAGTTACAAACCATTTTTTATGGGCATTGTATAAGTATGGTGCCGACGCTACCGGATCCCAATGATATACAAAACCGCTGTCGGCCGAAAGCTGCGAGGCAAACCTACTGTATGAAACCCCACTTAAAAATTTCCCTTTCCCATATAAGCCATCTTTATCTGCTGCTACGTTTTCCCATATCCGCGCATAAAAAGCGGCACCGATCAACAACTTACTGGCAGGAACACCTTTTGCTTTCAACATTTTTACCGCATGATCGCAGGATTCTTTTTGATTGGGGGTGGAATATAAGCCGGTATGGTGACCGGTAACTGTATCATAGCCTGTTATCAAATCATATGTCATGATGTTAATCCTGTTAACAAACGGGGTTACTGCTTTCCAGTCAACTGATTCATTAATGTATTGTGTAAAACCTCCCGCAGCAAAACTCAGTTCTTTCTCTCGGCCCATACTATCCCGAAGCGTTCTGATTAATGCGGTAAAATCATCTTTGTCTTTTGGAGAATAGGGATGGCCCGGCGCGCCTTTAATGGCTGGGTATTCCCAATCGAGGTCAAGTCCGTCGGCATTAAAATCATTCAGCAACTTTTTTACTGATCCGGCAAATACTTTTCTGGAGCTGTCTGTTGAAAATACTTCGGAGCAGGAATAACAACCCGTCCATCCGCCCATGGAAACAATTACTTTCAATTGTGGATTTCGCTTTTTTAATGCCACGCAACTAACCAGTGCGGCACTATCGCGCCTGTTACCGAGTGAAATGTTACTACCCTTCAAATGCGTAAAGCTGAAACAAATATGCGTTAATTTTTCTACCGGAAAACTATCCACCATTGTTGCGGGTCCCGCATAGTAGCCAAATACGGCAAAGTCTTTTTTTTGCGAATAGGCGGGATGCGCTATAGTAAAAAAAATAAATAACCCAATGAGTGCCCTTGCTGTTTTCATACTACTGAAATTACACGAAAAATGTTTATTGTAGTAGTCACAAAGGTTGTTGATCAGACACCAACAACGGCAACGGTTTTTTCACGCAAAGACGCAAAGGAGCAAAGATGAAAAGGTTTTTCTTTGCTCCTTTGCGTCTTTGCGTGAACCACTTCTTTACTATTTATAACCCGCATCGCACATTTTCAAATTTTCATATTAGTCAACTCTTGCTGTAACCGGAACATCTCATCCCGCAACCTCGCCGCTTCAATAAAATCAAGATCGCGGGCCGCTTTTTCCATTTCTTTTTTAGTCCGGCTGATGGCTTTCTCTACCTGTGGAATCGTTTTATATTCCTCTTGTTCTTCAGCAGCCTTACTTTGAACAATTTCCGAATCGCGTTGCAAAGCATACGGGTTTGACGGGTCATAGCCTTTTATATCCAGTACAGAACCCTGTGCAAAAACCTGCTCTTTGGTTTTAATGATCGTAGTTGGGGTAATACCGTGAATAATATTATATTCAACCTGCTTCTCCCTTCTTCTGCTCGTTTCATCAATGGTACGTTGCATGCTTTCTGTCATCTTATCGGCATAAAAAATTACTTTGCCATCCACATTTCTTGCAGCACGGCCGGCTGTTTGGGTAAGTGATCTTTCATTACGCAGAAAGCCTTCTTTATCGGCATCCATAATAGCTACCAATGAAACTTCGGGCAGGTCCAATCCTTCACGTAATAAATTCACGCCAACCAACACATCAATCGTACCTAAACGCAGTTCACGCAATATTTCTACCCGCTCCAATGTATCCACATCACTATGAATGTATTTTGATTTGATGTTGATGCGGCCCAGGTATTTATCCATCTCTTCCGCCATGCGTTTGGTTAAGGTGGTAACCAATACCCGGTCGCCTTTTTTAACGGTCTTATCAATTTCATCCAGCAGGTCATCAATCTGGTTTACGCTTGGCCGTATCTCTATCGGCGGATCTAACAGTCCCGTAGGCCTTACTACCTGTTCAATTACCACACCGCCGGTTTTTTCCAGTTCATAATCGCCGGGGGTGGCACTTACAAAAACGGTTTGCCCAATCAGGCTTTCAAATTCATGAAAATTCAATGGCCGGTTATCCATGGCGCTTGGCAAACGGAAGCCATAATCTACCAATACCAATTTACGGCTCCTGTCGCCGCCGTACATGCCGGCAACCTGTGGAACCGTCTGGTGACTTTCATCAATCACACATAAAAAATCTTTCGGAAAATAATCCAGCAAACAAAAGGGCCGTGTGCCGGGCCTGCGCCGGTCGAAAAAACGGGAGTAGTTTTCAATGCCATTACAATAACCCAGTTCGCGTATCATTTCAATATCATATTCCACACGTTCTTTCAGTCGTTGCGCTTCAATATATTTTCCGGTGGCTTTAAAATATTCTACCTGCGCCATCATCTCATCCTGAATTTCGTGCATCACTTCCACGATCATTTCCTTGGGGGCAAGGTAAAGCGTGGCGGGAAAGATGGCGGCATTCTCCATCAGCCCAATACGTTTGCTAGTGCTGGTTTCAATGCTTTCGATCTCTTCTATTTCATCACCAAAAAAAGTAATGCGGTAGCCAAAATCAACATAGGGTAAATTAATATCTACGGTATCGCCTTTTACACGAAAAGTACCCCGGGTAAAGTCGCCCTGTGAGCGGTTGTATAATGAATTCACCAGTGCATGTAAAAATGCCTGGCGTGATAGTACCTGACCTTTTTGTATCCGGATGATCCCATTCTCATATTCGGTAGGGTTGCCCATACCATAAATACAACTCACGCTGGCCACCACAATAATATCGCGCCTGCCGCTCAGCAATTGCGAGGTTGCCTGCAGGCGCAGTTTATCCAGCTCTTCATTAATGCTCAGGTCTTTTTCAATATATACATCACTCACCGGCATATAGGCTTCGGGCTGGTAGTAATCGTAGTAGCTCACAAAATAGCCCACTGCATTATCTGGAAAAAACTGTTTGAACTCACCGTACAATTGAGCAACCAGTGTTTTGTTATGCGTTAACACCAGTGTAGGCCGCTGCGTATTTTGAATAACGCTGGCCATGGTAAACGTTTTACCTGAACCGGTAACGCCCAGTAACGTTTGAAACTGTTCCCCATTATTAATATTCTCTGTCAGCTGTTGAATAGCAGAGGGCTGGTCGCCGGCGGGTGAGTAGGGGGAGTGGAGTTGAAAAGGCATTTATTGGTTGGGTTAGAAAGCAAAATTAGGCAGGGATTTTTTATATGGCGGGGTTTTGTTTTTTAAGGTAGCCGGGCGATTTGATCTTTTTATTTAAAACTAAATTGAGGCACTGCCGGCCTTACCATTTATACATTAAGCAACACATTGTGCCCGATTATATAAATATTTTACTATCGTTACATGCTAAAATGAACCGAAAATGGCAAGTCTTAACAACAACACTTCACCACAGCTATATGCAAGAACAGGTGGCATAGCCTACCTGATCATTATCGTGGCCGGCGCTTTGGGTGAGCTGTTCATCAGGAATACACTCATTGTAACAGGCGATGCCGCAGCTACGGCCAACAATATTGCAGCCTCTCCCTTGCTGTGGCGTATTGGCATTGCCGGCGACCTTTTCATGCACGTGTGTGATGTGGTTGTCATACTTGCCTTGTATACATTGCTCAAGCCGGTGAATAAAAACCTTGCTTTGCTTGCAGTACTTTTTAATTTAATTCAGACCGCTGTATTAGTTGCTAATAAAATGAACCTGTTAATGCCGTTGTTTCTATCAGGCAGTGAAGATTACCTCAAGGCGTTCAACCCGCAACAGCTACAGGCATTAACGTATATTTCCGTTAAGGCACACGGATACGGCTTTGGCGTGGGTCTTATCTTTTTTGGCTTTACCTGCCTTATTGAGGGATACCTGATTTTAAAATCGGGCTTTTTCCCCAGGATATTAGGCGTTCTTATGCAGATCGCGGGACTGTGTTACCTGCTGAATAGTTTTGCGATGATCCTTGCACCCGGTTTCTCAAATTTAATTTTTCCCACGGTGCTTATTCCGTCCTTTATTGGAGAATTGTCTCTTTGCCTCTGGCTGATTGTGAAGGGTGTGAATGTTTCAAAATGGAATGCGCAATTGGCGTGAGGCGGTTTGGCGGTTTGTAAGATGTTGAAAAATAATTTTTGTGGTTCGGGCTTTTGTTTTTTATGGCAACGCCTGTTGTGTCATTCCCTTCTGCGTTCGGATCAATGGGTGGCAAAACGGGTTTGAGGCAGCAATTTTTTTATCTACCCTTCCATACACGCACCTTTGGATAGGTTCTATAAAACGGTTGCCGTGCTTTCGAGTGTACATTCAGGTTACAAGGGCAGGATTGATTGTGATGTGGTTTAGTTGGTATGTGATGGCTTACATAAATACGGGGGGCCGCTTAAAGCCATAGGAGATTGGGCTAATTTGAGAAATTCTTAAAAGCGCAAAACAGGTACGTATATTCATCCTATCATGTTGGCTTTGCGTATATTTAAGAGTTGCCTGCAATTTATAAAACCATACCGTAAACGTTTACAAATGAAAGAAAAAAAATACCCAATAGCGGTAAGCTCCCCAGTATCTCACACATTTAAAAGTTGACAAAACAGAAAAGCCGAAAACCGTCAACAGTAGGCAAGAATATAAATCACTTTACAATGAAACCGAAACTATTTTTATTTACATTTTCACTTCTATCCCTTACGCTTATAACAAGTTGTAATAATCCATCGGGCAAATCCAAAACAGATACTTTACATACTGAAACAAAAAATAATAAACCAATGGAAAAAGAACAATTCGCAGACTTTGGAAAAAAATATTCTGCGGCCTGGTGTAGCCAAAAACCAGAAAGCGTTGCTGCATTTTTTTCGGCTACAGGTTCATTAAAAGTAAATGCTAATTCGCCTGCTGTTGGACGAGAAGCTATTACAAAAGTGGTTCAGGGTTTTATGACTGCCTTTCCTGATATGATAGTGGCAATGGACAGTGTAGTAACCAACCCTAACGGAACAGCTTTTCATTGGACGTTAACTGGAACAAATTCGGGTCCGGAAGGGACCGGCAATAAAGTAAAAGTTAGTGGGTTTGAACTTTGGCATTTTGATAAAGATGGACTCATACAGGAATCCATTGGCAGTTTTGATGCCGACGAATATAATAGACAACTTAAAGTCGGTGCTAAATAGTTAGACTTTGACTACTCTGACAGAAGCACTACCGTCAATATTCAGTTCGGCGTTAACTGCAAGCGTAACCAACGTAAATTGCAGTACCAATGTCTATAAAATACATATTACTATCACTTCTTTTCTCAGCATCATTCAGCGTTCTTGTCAACAAACACCGGTAAAACCAGATTCAAAACAAGCCTTCCTTAATCAAATTTATCGGCTCCCTTAATTTAAAATTAAGAAAACCCGAATAAATTCATTAAAAAATATCCCCAGGCCCAATCAATTTTACAATTAAAATTGCCGATAGTTTTATATTTAAAGGAAGGCACATAAAAAATATTTCTTTTGCTTTTCTACACAACAAACCCCTTCTGATTCTCAAATACTTTATACAGACAAATTTGAAAAGAATAAACAAAAAATAATATCAGTCGATAAGAATAGAAAACTATTGAATCATTCTGATTTAGCGGAACCGGCTGATCTGCCTATCGCAAAAAAAATCATAGCTGTTATTCCCACCAAGAAGTAAAATGGCACAAAAAAAAGCACCCGGACTTGACCAGCAGCGAATTCCCGTACTTCACAAACACAGAACGTTTGTGGCAACAGACACCTTATTCGGGTTACATTCACAAATACCACTTACATATTTTGGGTTTTTATTAACGCATCATTTAAATACTTTAGTAATGATTAACCAACTAACAATCCATGAGAAAATGCTTATTCTTTATCCTCTGCGCATTTATATCCGTTAGTTCCTATTCTCAAAAGGTGAAATTATTTATAGATTGTTCCAATACCTGGTGTGACCTTACCTTTATTAAATCAGAAATCAACTACGTAGATTTTGTGCTCGACAATAAAGCGGCAGATGTTCACGCATTAATTACCCAGCAGGGCAATGGGGGCGGTGGCAGCCAATACCAGCTCATTTTCTACGGGCAGAATAATTTTAAGGGGCAAACAGATACCCTGCGCTTCAACGCAAAACCCAACAATACCGATTTTGAAACAAGGGCCATCCTGGTCAAATACTTACAGATAGGTCTTATTCCTTTTGTGAGCAAAACAACATCCATTGAAAACATCAGTATCCAGGTAAAAGAAAGCCGGGCCACAGATTCCGGGGCGGTTACTACACCAGCTACCCGTGATCCCTGGAATTTCTGGGTCTTTCGCGTGAGTACCAATGGCAATATCAATGCTGATAAGGTGTATAAAGGGTTTCGTTATTCGGGAAATGTATCCATTAATCGCGTAACAGATAAATTGAAAGTGTCTTTCAACCTTAATTTCAGTAAAAACAAGAATACCTTCGAATTTGACAATGCGGCTGGCGGTACAGATAAGATTGAAGTTAAAAATGAAAATTACCAGGTTAATCACCAGCTGGTTAAAAGCCTGAGCGAACACTGGTCTATGGGTTACGACATTACAGCTTCGAGAAATACTTTTACTAATTATAAATTCCTTGCTGTTATAAAGCCGGCGATAGAATATGATGTCTTCCCTTATAAAAAAGTAGCCAATAAACTCCTCACCATCCGGTATGGAATTGACTTTTCGGAAAGCCGTTACATTGATACCACACTTTATGATAAGATCCATCAGACCCTGGTAGGACATGGCCTGGATGTAGCCTTAACTTTTAACCAAAAATGGGGCACGATCAATCTGTCGGGTTCCTATCATAATTATTTAAACAATCCCAGTTATTATAATATGGG
>JAYTOS010000454.1:0-16219 GCA_043747705.1 Bacteroidota bacterium | reverse complement strand
GCAGAAAAAGTAGATGGCAAAGATCCTGAGGTTTACAGGTTCTACAGCATTAAAGAAATAAGAGAAATGATTACCAGATTAGAAGCACTGACGGTAGGAGAGAAAAAATAAAATCATGTCGGATTTTCGCCATTGAAAATGTTTATTGAACAGGATCATATCCATGTCCCCCACCAGGCCTGCAGCTGCTGATACGTTTTATAGCAAGCCATCCACCTTTTAGTATTCCATATTTTTGCAGGGCCTGAATAGCGTATTGGGAGCAGGTAGGCGTAAACCTGCATTTGGGGCCTATAGCAGGTGAAATTACATACTGGTATATTTTGATAAGCAGAATAAACGGGTAACTGATCAGAATCAATAGCCATCTGAAAGGTGAGCGGGAAAGGTTGTGTATAGGATCAATATCAGGCAATGGCTGATTCGAGTTTGGTTAATATTAATGGCATCTTTTCATTCAACAAAACAAAGTCCGGCATTTCTTTGCCGATATATAAAAAAAATACAGCCACCGGTTTTCTGTCTGCATTCGCAGGCAATATTGTTTTATTCAACCGGTACGCTTCACGCAGTAAACGCTTGATACGGTTTCGCTGAACGGCTTTCCGAAAATTTTTAGCACTTACACCTACGCCCGCTTTTATAGGATGATCAACCACTTCAGACAAGGGCATATAAAAAACCTTTACCGGGAACACCGAAAAGGAGCGGCCTTTGGTAAAAAGCTCGTCCAGCATCTTGCGGCTTTTGAGTTTTTCTTTTGAATGATATGAATAGGTGGATGTCATTGAAATGATAGACTTACTAAACGTATAGGGCGTTAATCGTGAGTGGTGAATAGTGAATAGTGAGTGGGGTAATTTCTTATAGCTTATATACTTACAATTGTCCACTGAAATGCTAAACGGTAGTGAGTAGTCAGTAATGAATAGTGAGTAGATTAGCTTTTTTACACCTTAAATACTCACGATTCACTACTCACAATTCATGCCTCCCAAATAATCGTCAATTACGCTTAATATACCACTAAAAAAGCCTCATCAAAAAGATGAGGCTATATTTTTTTCTTAAGCCCCCTCCCTGGAGATTGGGGGTAAGGTTTTATTTTAATCCTTTTTCGCTGGAAACACTAAGTTTCTTACGACCTTTCGCTCTGCGGCTGGACAATACTTTGCGGCCATTGGCAGATTCCATACGTTTGCGGAAACCGTGAACGGTTTTACGACGACGTTTGTGTGGTTGGAATGTACGTTTCATGATCTCTTTTTTTTACTAACCCGGTAATATTGTTTCGTTTCATGCCTGCAGTCACCATACTGCTGCTTGTGAAAGGACGGCAAAAGTAGGGGATTTAAGTTAGAAGTGAGACGTTAGAACTGCGTTTTTTGGTTAAAAAATCAATTATGTACTTGTTTTACCTCATTTTATACCGAGATCCAGGTGTTGGGATTGCACTGGCTTACCGAAGAAGTTACCCGCATGGTTATCAAAATCGACAGTAGAATCGGTGGTAAAAAAACTGATCTGGCTATTTTTACTGATTTTGCTGGCCAGTTCTGAATGTTTTTTTAAATAAGTGGCAAGGCTCCGGGCCACGATTTCACCCTGCGATATAATGGTGATTCCGGGAGGCACGCAGGCCCTGATCTTGTTTATCAGCAAGGGATAATGTGTACAGGCCAATAGCAGTGTATCAATGCCTGCCGAAGTACCCAATAAATGTTCCAGGTGTTTTTGTACAAAATAATCGGCACCGGGCTTATTGTATTCGTTGTTTTCTATTAAGGGCACCCACATGGGGCAGGCTTCCTGGTAAACTCTTACGTGCGGAAAAAATTTAGCGATCTCTATCGGGTAGCTTTCGCTTTGTACCGTTCCTGCCGTACCCAATACACCTACTTTTCCGGTTTTAGAATAATTGCCTATAATTTCTGTAGTGGGCCTGATTACGCCTAATACCCTTTTGGAGGGGGCCATTTTTGGCAGGTCTTTTTGCTGTATGGTTCGCAATGCTTTGGCCGAAGCCGTATTGCAGGCAAGGATCACCAGCTCGCAGCCCTGTGCAAAAAACCATTGAACCGCTTCAAGGGTATAGTGGTAAACTGTATCAAAAGAACGTGGTCCGTAAGGGGCGCGGGCATTATCGCCCATATAGATATAATCGTATTCCGGCAGTTGTTTTACTATTTCCTTTAAAACAGTGAGACCGCCGTAACCGCTGTCAAAAACACCTATCGGGCTTCTTGCTTGCATACCACAAAAATAAGAACCCCGTATTACTGACGGGGTTCTAAATTCAGATTATATGTTCTAACAGATAATTATTTCTTTGCCGGCGCAGAAGATCCACCATTTAAGGCTGCTTTCCATGCGTCTTCTACTTCTTTAGGTAATGGCAGTTTCAGTTTCATTGCTACACGGATAGAAAGGTTATCCAGCAATGGTTTTGGTCCATAAAGTGATAATGATGATTCATTCAAAACCATTGTGTATTTCTGCTCTGCGATAACAAGTTTCATTGCATCAAACATTCTTTGCTTGTATGGGGTAAGTAACTGTTCCAGTTTAGCTTCTTCCATCTGGCGTGAATATTCCTGCCAATTAACTAATTTGTATTTCGCACGGTTCAACTCACCGATAGCTAATTCCCTTGCTTTGGCTGGCATAGAAAGAGAATCTTTTCTAAAGATGCTGTCCCTGCGCTGGTAATCACTGTAGGTATAGTTATACTCAACGCCTAATGAGTCGGTCCGGAAGATGCCCATCAGTGTATCGATCTTGGCGATACCTGGAAATAGTGACAAGGTTTGTTGCTCATCAAAGTAGCCGATCTTAGCCTGTTGTGCACTTGTGTTTTTCGAAAATAAAAGGCTTGCTGCAAAAGCCACACACACAAATAATAATTTCTTCATTGTAGTGAATTTATAATTGATTTTAGTTTGAACTAGTTTTTAATACCCAATTCCTTTAAAACGTCATCGCTTCTATCCAGTTTTGGGTCGGCAAATATAATGGTAATTCCTTCACTTTTGTCCAGTACAAAATCGTAAGATCTTGCTACGGCTATTTTCTGTACTGCATTGTACACTTTATCCTGCAATGGTTTTACCAACCGCTGCCTTTCCCTAAAAAGGTCGCCTTCGTACCCAAAACGCCTTTTTTGCAGGTCACGGATTTCTTTTTCTTTTACAAACAATTCATCTTCCCTTTTCTTTTTCAGGTCGTCAGTCAGCATAAACTGTTCAGCTTCATAGTTTTTATACATCTTATCCAACTGGGCCTGTTTATCATCTATTTCTTTCTGCCATTGTTCGCCTACCTGCTGTAATTTCTTATCTGCGTCTTTGTATTCAGGTATTTTGTTAAGTATGTACTTGGTATCAATAATGGCATAGCGTTGGGCCTGGGTTGCCAAAGCAAATGACAGGAAAGCGACAGAAAGGAGTAATATTTTTTTCATAAACAGGGTTTTAGGATTTATTTACTGGTTTATTCCGGTTCAAAGCCCAGCATAAAGGTAAACCTTGCTGCGTCTTTTGTTGAACCGCCGGCTGTAAACCTATCCAATCCTATGCCATAATCAAATCCGAGCAAACCAAACATAGGGAGGAAGAAGCGCATGCCCAATCCAACAGACCGCCTGAGTTTAAAAGGGTTGTAGTCTTTAAATGTGTACCAGCCATTGGCCGCTTCAAAAAAGCCCAGTGCGTAAATGGTACTGCTCGGGTTAAGGCTCAATGGATAACGCAATTCAAGTGTGTATTTGTTGAAAATAGTAAAGTATTGACTGGCCGTTTGTTTGTCGGGATTGATTTTAGGGTTTGAATTATCATATACCGGATAACCCCTGTGTGCAATGATATCGTACCCTAATAAAGCAAACTGGTTGCTCAATCCGGCATCACCCACCTGGAACCTCTCAAATGGAGATATTTTCAGTTCGGGACTAAATCGGCCCAGGAACCCGTATTTAGCGGATGCCTTTAATACAAACTGTTTGTTTCTTTCCTCGCCATGCGGTTTACCCAATGGCACATACCATTCGCCGTTAAACCTCCATTTATGGTATTCAATGAATTTGTATGGATTAGCCGCTGTAGCTATGCCTTTATCAAATAAGGAATAGGGCGGTGTTACCTGTAAACTTAACAGGAAGGTTGAACCGGAGGTAGGGAACAATGGCTGGTTAACCGATGATCGCTGCAGGGCAACTTTAAAGTTGATATTGTTTACCACACCATTTTCAAATCCGGGCAGATTTGTTGGATCAATCAGGTAATTACTTAACTTATAACGGGTATAGTTAATGCCCATTGATAATGAGAAGTAATCATCCGGCCATTTTAATTGTTTGGCAATACTAACCGTAGCACCGGTAGTAGAAATATATCTCGAATCGGCAACATTTGGATTATATTGGCCCGTAAGCGGGTCGTAGGTTTGACCATACTTTGTATTAAAAACGCTAACCGTTAATGCATTTCTTTTTTTACCGCCCAACCAGGGTTCTGTAAAAGAGAAATTATACGAACGGAATGCTTTACCATTACTCTGCACACGCAAACTAAGTTTTTGTCCATCGCCCATTGGCAATGGATCCCATGCTGTTTTTTTGAAGATATTCCGTATAGAGAAATTATTAAACGATACACCCAGGGTACCCGTTAAGCCAATAGCGCCACCCCAGCCCGCACTCAGTTCTAACTGGTCGCTGGATTTTTCCTCTACGTTGTAATTGATGTCAACCGTTCCATCTTCCTGGTTGGGAACAGGAACCGGATTTATTTTTTCCGGATTGAAATAATTGAGCTGAGAAAGTTCCCTGATAGAGCGGATCAGTTCCGAACGGCGGAATTTTTCGCCCGGGATAGTACGTAATTCGCGACGGATAACATATTCCTTGGTACGGTCATTTCCGGTAATGCGTATATTTTTAATGGTTGCCTGCGGCCCTTCCACAATACGTATCTCAAAGTCAATAGTATCATTATATACAGCTGTTTCTACCGGATCAGTTCGGAAGAACAGGTAACCATCATCCTGGTATAAACCACTGATATCACCACCTTCAGGACCGGAAGACTTGCCTAATTTTTTGTTCAGTATTTCCAGGTTATAGATATCTCCTTTCCGTATACCCAGTATCGCCGTTAATACAGAATCGGTAAATTTGGTATTACCTCTCCACCCGATATTGCCGAAGTAGTATTTATGCCCCTCGTTCATCTTCATGTCAATATTTACTTCCCCGCGCTTAGTATGGTAAATGGTATCTTTTTCAATCGTGGCATCGCGGTAACCGAGTGTATTATAGTAGCCCAGAACATTATCTTTGTCTTCTATGTATTTTTTCTCGTCGAATTTGGCTGAGCTTAATTTCAACCGTACATATGGATCCAGTATTTTTTTTGTTTTGCTGAAAACCAGGAACCCTTTTTCTTTCAGGTATTCGTTGAACGAATAATTTTTTACTTCAACAATCTGGCCTTTATCCAGTTCGGGGTGCAGTGTTAATCTTGATTTTTCTTTCGTGCCTTTCAGCTGTTTCTTCAATTTGGATACATCAACGGTATTGCCGCCAAAGTTGATATTATTGATTTTTACTTTAGGTCCTTTATCTATCATAAAATCCAATGCCAGTGTATTATCGAAAGTAGAGTCCTTTCTTTCTACAATCTTAACCCTTGAATCACGGAACCCTTTTTCGGCATAATATTTTTTGATGGCTTCTACAGCCGAGATTTTCATATTTTCAGTAATCACACGGTTAGGTATCAGCCCTGTTTTACCTGACAGGTCATCGCCTTCGCCTTTACGGATGCCTTTGAAAAAGAACTTAGATAGCCTTGGCCTTTCTGTAACAGCAATTTCAACCTCAATATCTTTCCCTGTTAATTTGGTTATATAGATCTCAACATTGCTGAAATAGTTCTGGCCCCAGAGCTTGGTAATGGCTTTCGAAAAATTATCGCCTCCGGGAATGGATACCTCATCGCCCACATTGATATTGGCAATGGAGATCAGCAGGTTCTCATCAAAGAACTTGTTGCCTACCACTTTTACCGCTGCGACCTTATACTTTTTGGTTGTTTTTTGATTGAAGATATTGAGCAGGTTTGCTTCAATATTGGTGATCGTTGTATCAGATCCCGTTCTTACCTGGGATCGGACCGAGAAACTCACGAGCGATGTTACTAAAGCCAACACTAAAATTTTGTACACTTTCTGCATCCGGTTTCGGTTTGTGATGTTGCTGACTGAAAGAACAGACGGGTATCTTTCAGCGATTTGGTTCGGGTTTTTAGGCGGGGCAAATTAACCTGAATAATGAAAAGTGTTTGTTAAATCCCCTGCACCATGTAAACTGGTGGTATTAATGATTGCTATGCCAATTGGGTTTCCTCCTGTATTTGTTGCCCGGTTTTCCCAAATCTCCTTTCCCTGGCCTGAAAGTCCAAAATGGCTTCATATAGGTTTTCTTTACGGAAATCGGGCCAACGGGTGTTGGTAAAATATAATTCGGCATAGGCTAACTGGTACAATAAAAAATTACTGATCCTGTATTCGCCACTGGTACGTATCATCAGCTCCGGATCGGGAAACTGGCTGGTGGTAAGGTATTGCTGCAAGGTATCCTGGTTAATGGTAGCGGGGTCTATCTTACCGGCTTTTACATCCAGTCCGATATTCTTCACTGCATTTACCAGTTCCCACCGGCTGCTGTAACTCAATGCCATTATGAGGTTCAGGCCGGTATTGTGACTGGTCATTTCCAATGCTTCCTGCAATTCGTCGTGGGCAAATTTGGGTAACATATTCAAATCACCTATAACATGCAGGCGGATATTGTTTTTATTGAGGATAGGCACTTCCTTGTGAATGGTATCTACCAGTAAAGTCATCAAACCCTCTACTTCCTGCTGAGGCCGGTCCCAGTTTTCGGTACTGAAAGCATACAGGGTAAGGTATTGGATACCCAGTTCGGCACTCCCTTCTACTATATTACGCACGCTTTCCACACCCTGGTAATGGCCATACAATCGCTCCTGGCCTTTTTCTTCGGCCCAGCGCCCATTACCATCCATAATAATAGCAATATGATGTGGCAGTCGCTCTATATCAATCCGTTCTTTCAGGCCTTCCTGCATGGTCATACCTTCATTTAGGCAGCAAATTTAGCAAAATCAACGGTTTGGCGGGATTTTAATTAGGGGAAAAAAAGAGGGGTAATGATATTATTGGGTTTGACTTAATGCTCTTTTTTCAATACCAAATATTGAACAAGGCGTAATCAATGTTGAAGTGAAAAAAAATTGATACTCCTTGATAGTTATTATTTATGCGACGGGGTAGGACAACGGTAGGATTGCAGGTTAAACGATATACCGACCTTAAACGTGGCAAAAGCATCTTTTTGAAGGCTATTCCCCCTTTGTTTGCCTTTTACGCCGATAGAAGTACCCGT
Organism: Bacteroidota bacterium; assembly: GCA_043747705.1. Taxonomy (GTDB): domain Bacteria; phylum Bacteroidota; class Bacteroidia; order Chitinophagales; family Chitinophagaceae; genus Sediminibacterium. The sequence continues at coordinate 8,754 of JAYTOS010000454.1, read as the reverse complement.
TTCATAGCTCCTGTCCTGTAGTAAAAACCCGGGTGATGGAGACCCGTCGGGCAATGGTGGAAATGCATCGGGGGCATATGAACCGCTTACATCATCCAGGTAATCTGTATTGGTAAAGCGGTACGTTAGTTCTGCAAAAACATTTGTTTTGGCATTTAAAGCATATTTGGCACCCAAAGTAAAGGGTATACTGATAGCGATCGGACTGTACGGCTGCAAATTGGGGTATTGGGCACTCCCCTGGCCTTCTGTACCCAACGTTCGTAATAAATATTTTTCTCCACCGAGATAAGCATAAGGGTCGAAAGAGAAAACGCCCAGTCCCAGTCCTACATAAGGGGTAAACTCATAGCCTTCGAAGCCTGGATGAAACTCGAAAAAATTAAAATCACCTGCCACACTCAGTTCCCACACATTGGTGTTAAAACTAAGGTTACGGGCCACCTGCACGGGATTATTGCTATATACATCAGAATAGCCGAGCAAGGCATAATCGCCTGAAACCCTTATTCCGATATAATTGGTGATCTGCTTTCTGAAAAATATACCTGCCGCCGTTTTGGGCCTGTTGATGGCTGAATTCGGGTTGAGGTCGCCAAAGTAATGGGCTAAGCCTGCCGAAATACCAATTTCACCCTGGTGCACGAAAGCATCCATTACCTGGGCATTGGCTTTTTGCAGCCCCACAATTAAGAATAATATACCAATGGTTTTTTTAAACATAATCAGGCGGTTCTTCTAGGAATTGTAAAATACCGTCAATTTTTAATACAACAAAAGTTAATTTCTTTTGTCCAGCCCCCAGGTAAGTTTGGAACGAAGGGTAGAAAGGAAGCTGTTTTCATTCAGCCGGAGCAGGTTTACCCCGAATTTTTCCCGTCGAACTGCCAGTTGTATGCTTTTACTTACAATTTCCCTTCGGGCATCCAATGCACAAATAATCTGTTCGCCACGGCCCTCTACTTCAAATGAAATAACATTTGTATCGGGCACTATGATGGAACGGACATTCAGGTTATGCGGTGCTACCGGCGTTATGACAAAACTGGCCGATTCGGGAAACATGATAGGCCCATTGCAGCTAAGGTTATAACCAGTTGATCCGGTTGGCGTAGATACGATCAACCCATCGGCCCAATACGTATTTAAAAACTCCCCGTTCAAATACGTATGAATTTTATCCATGGGTGAGGTATCTCTTTTATGAATAGCAAACTCATTCAATGCAAAAGGTGTTTCACCAAAGAGTTTTTCGTTTGAATCGAGATGAATAAGGGTTCGTTTATCAATGAGGAAGGTATGGTTGATTAATGAATCAACAGCACTGGCCAATTCATCTTTACTGATACTTGCCAAAAACCCAAGCCTGCCAAAATTGATACCGAGGATGGGTATATTTTTATCTTTCACCAATGCTACCGTATCCAGCAGGGTACCGTCGCCACCAAGGCTTATGAGGCAGTCTATCTGCTCATCAAGGTCGTCGGAGGTTTTAAAGGGTATCATTTTATCATACAGGTGTTTCGGCAAAGTGAACTGCTCGAGTAACTGTTGAAAAATAAGGATGGATGTATCGTAACGGGTTAATTCTTCCAGTAAAATCAAGAGTGGGTTCTCCTGTTCAAAATCCAATCCACGGCTGTAAATAGCTACTTTCATGTTTGTGGTTTATTGGGTTGCGGGGTCAGGAATAAAAAAGTTAAAAGGGGTTAAACCGGTTAAAAAAGTTAGCCATTCATTCAACTTCATTACCCTTTTAACCAGTTTAACTTATTTAACGAGTTTAACCCCTTTAACGAGTAACCAATACTTTAAAAATCGTTCCTTGTCTGTAAATATAAGCCATCCCTGCCCAGTTGGTTAAAGCTGTATTCAATTTTAAATACAAAATCATAAATGGAGATGATATCCATACCAAAACCCCAGGTACGAAGCAGTTTATTGTTTAGGGTATTAGTGATATCAGGTGTTTTGGTGTATCCGTAACCCAGATCGCCATAAGCTTTCAGGAAAATGCGGAAAGGGATTTTGTCGTGTGTTTTGCTGGGGAACGGGTTTCGGACAACAAAGGAAAGTACCTTTTTATGCAGCGTTGTTTTTACTGATCCGCCAAGAGCCCCGTCAACCACATTATACTCCAATCCCCGCATTTGAAAATAACCGTAGCCGAATAAGCGTTGGTTTACAAAATAATTATTGAAAGGCAATTTAAGCGTTGCCAGGCCTTCGAGGTGAAGGAAAGAATTGGCTGAAAGTGGAATAGAATACACTGCCCGTCCATTTACCTGCCAGAGATTGGCCACATTATCCAATCCGCGTTTGTAAATATTTCCTTCAAATAAAAAGCCTTTGGCTGGATAGGCTATATAATCAACATTATAATATTTGTACTGATACCCGAAATCAATAAACTGCATCCTGCTTCGCTGACCGGGATAATATGCCGGGTTGATCTTTAATACCGTATCTGATACCTGTTCATCATTATATGATACCCTGAAATAGTGCCTTTGCTTTACATCGGGCCGATAAGAATAGGTAAAATCAAAACGGGTTGCTTTTTTTATAATCTGGTCCTGTTTAAAGAATAATTGTTTGTTATCACCTGTTGCATAGTTTACTTCTTTTTGCGTGGCATAGATTAGCCCTACATTAAAACCACTCTTCAGTTTCTTATCAAAAAAAGGCAGGTTATAACGCAGTGTTATCTGCTGGGTATAGCCGCTAATCAGCCAGATATCCAGGTTATCGTTGCGGCCACTTACATTATTCTGTATAAATTTTACGCCATAGTTAACCCTCTCTAAACTACGTTTCTGTTCTACCCACCATTGGTTAAAATTTCTGTCAACCAACCTGAAATATGGCAGTGGAAAAAGGTACCACCGTTCTTTCATATCAATACTAATACCCAATATATTTCCTATATGTGACGAGACAGATACAGTTACATCTACAAACAATGCGGTGTTCATTAATTGTTGGCGGGCAAGTACCAGGAGTTTATCTATATCACCCTGTAAGAAGCGGTCATTTTTTCGAAAAGGCACTTCGCGCAAAACAATAAAATCTTTTGTTTTTTTGTTGCCAGAGAGTTGTATATCACCTATAATTATGGGTGTGTTTTTGTCAAACACGTTGGCCTGGGGAGTACCGATTATGGAGTCAGTTGCTATGCGGATCTCCTGTGCATAAGAGGGCTCTGTTCTTACCAGGAAAAGAAAAATAACAATAGCACGCAATAACCTCATCTACAATAATTCGATTGATAAATAGAGCGTAAAAATAAGGGTTTGGTTGCTTGCGCAATTTTATACCTGCAGAAAACGGGAAATAATTGCATCCGGAGAATATATGATGACGGGGCCAGGTATGTTTCGTGAATCCGCAGCGTGGGGTGTGAATTTACCTATTTATTTCTCTTCATCATTCACGATACGCACTTATGCGGTAATAACAGGTATTAACCTACATGTTGAGGTAAGAGATAAGGTGGTTGTAATTTTCTTTGAGTTCATTGGCATAATCTTCTTCACCAAAATAGTAGCGTACAATATATTCGTAACGTTGAAAAGTAGCGATGATATCTGAAATCTCTATCTTATTAATTTTTATGGTAACCACCACCATGCCCGTATCGCCTTCGGCGTAGGTATTCAGTTGCGTAATATAAGCATCATTGGTTTCTACGAGACGGCTTATTTCCCCAACGGAGAAATTGCGCTTCTCTGTTTCCAAAACAATGATGCCACCGCGGTCATCATTACCCACATACCGCGATAAAGAATGAAGCAGGTCCTTAGCAAGGATAACTCCGGATATTTCAAACTGGTCATTAATAACCGGCAAGAGTGATAGTTCGTTTTCTGAGATCAATTTCAGTGCCACCAAGAAATGTTCTTCGCCTTTTACCGAGATGCGCTGAAAGGTGTTTTCTACGGTAGCAAGGATACTGTTTTCGTTTCCATCCAACAGGTCGTCTTTACTGATGATGCCGGCGTACTTTTCTTCACTTAACACAGGCAGATGCTGTACATCATATTCGTCCATCAATTGCAGTGCAAAAGATAGCTTATCTAATAAATTGACAGCAGGAAAACCGGAATTGATTAATTGTGATGCCAGCATGTGATTCTTTTCTGGATATACGCCAAAAATTACGCCACAGTTGTTGTGGTTTGTTTCTGCTTGTTTAAAAAATCATCCAAAATTCTGTTAAACTCCCCGGGTACTTCCATCATTGGGGCATGGCCGCAGTTATCTACAAAATGCAGTTCGCTGTTCGGAATAAGACGGTTGAACTCCCTCCCTACAAATGGCGGCGTGATCGTATCGTTATTGCCCCAGATTAATAAGGTGGGCTGCTTTATCTGGTTTAGTTCCTCACCAAGGTTATTACGGATAGCACTTTTAGCCAATGCAATAATTTTAATGACTTTTATCCGGTTATTGGTGATCTCGAATACTTCATCCACTAATTCTTTGGTGGCAGTGTCGGGATTATGAAAAGTTAACTGCGTTTTCTTTTTGATGTATTCATAATCGCCGCGTTTGGGGTAACTATCACCCATACCATTTTCGAACAGGCCGCTGCTCCCGGTGAGGATAAGCGATTTTATTTTTTCGGGATGTTTTAAAATATGAACCAATGCCACATGTCCGCCTAATGAATTACCGAGTAAATGGATATGTGTATAACCCCTTGCTTCAATAAATCTTTGTACAAATTTTTCCAGTCCGCCTACAGAAGTATGAAAAATATCAAGATCGAACAGGGGTAATAAAGGCACAACTACTTTATAGGATTTCCTGAAGTATTCTACCAGATCAGCAAAATTACTCAATGCCCCAAAAAGTCCGTGTAGTAAAAGTAACGGCTCTCCTTCCCCTTCCTCAATAAATTTAAACTTATCCTGTTGTTTGATCTCGTAGCTCATTAGTCAATTTCTTATGCAAGCATTATTGGGCCTGGTACAAATAATAGCAAATTCATGCAAAAACAAACAATCGCCAACCCTTGTTATTCCTCTATATTAAGAATGTACGCTAAACTACTGATTTTACAGCAAAAACAGCTGCTTGCGGGTTTATCATATCCGATAACAATTATTTAACCTCTGGATGGATGCTTTCAAAAAAACGGGAAAGTTCTTCAAACATCCCTTTAAACAGTGGTATGGCAGCACCAAACAGATCGATGGCCTTGGGGCCCCATGGTTGAATAAATGTATACGTTACAGATGCCTGAAATGTATCTGTTTTAAAAACATGCACTTTGCCCGCATAAAAAAGTACTACGCTGAACACTGTTGTATATAAGGCCGCATACAAAACAATGCCGGTTAATTTATTCAGCCATCCCAGCAATACCAGTTCCATCGCAGATTGTATGAGTCTGGCACCTAAGCGAACCAATAAAATCACGCCAATCATAATCAAAGCAAATGAAAGAAAGGGTAGCCATGCCGCCGAGATGCTGGTACTGTCGCGTAACCATCCTGCCACAAGCGTTGATAATTTCATGGCCGCGGCCAGGCCAATAATGATGCCAAGGAATGAAAAAACGGCTATAATAAAACCGCTCCTATACCCTTTGATGACTGCAAAGATCATCAACAGAATGAATACGCCATCAATGATCATTTGATTTTTTTAGCTGTTAGTTATATGCCTTATCAACATGTACTCAATCATTATTAATAAATCAATAAACGTTTTTCCAAAGCCAAACGCCCGTGATTTATTTACTCAGTAATTCTTTCACAACAGCTGCAATGGTTTTTCCATCTGCCTTTCCGGCTAATTGTTTTGATACTGTGCCCATTACTTTGCCCATATCCTGCGGACCGGTGGCACCTAAGTCTGCAATGATCTTACTGACTGCCTCTTTTAATTCGCTTTCCGTTAACTGTTGCGGGAGAAATTTTTCGATCACGGCAATTTCTTCTGATTCTTTGGTAGCGAGGTCAGGCCTGTTTTGTTGCTGGTAGATTTCTAATGAGTCTTTACGCGATTTAACCAGTTTCTGCAACAGTTTCAATTCTCCTTCTTCTGTTACCACGCCATGGGCACCGGGTTCTGTTTTGACTTTGATAATCTCAGCCTTGATAGCACGTAACCCACGCAAAAGTGCTTCGTCTTTCGCTTTCATGGCATCTTTCATTTGTTCCATTACCGCTAATTCTAAACTCATATAAATAGTTTTATTTGTTTTCTTTTAATTGTGTGTCTTTGAATTTTTTATAAAAATCCTTGGCGAAATTTTTCATATCTGCAACTAATTCATTTTGTTGTGTGGCGCGGAGGTATGTATCGGCCATACCCATCATGGTCTGATAATAGAAATCGGCCATTTCATCTACCATCATGTCATTTGTCCATAAATCTATCCGCAAAGCGCTTTTATCTGCCCCGTCCCAAAACGCCACCATCATTGATTTGGCAGGCTGCATCATATCTGCCGTGCTGTCGGAGGCCTTCCAGTTAATATGCTGGGGCACTTTATCGTCGTCTAATTCGATCTCTATGGAAATACTTGATTTCTTCATCTGTTTATATTTAATACGGGATAATAATAGAACCGCAAAAGTAAGGTGAAACCTCGGATGATGAATTGGTGGCACCTATCGTTTTTCTGAAGTCGAAACAATGATCTGCCAAAGCTGTTCTGCTGCCTTATCCCAACTGAATTTGGCTGCCTGTATTTTACCTTCTGTTATTAACCTGTCCCTTAGTGTTTCGTCTTTGTAAATACGCAGCATTTGTTTGGCAATGGCATCCGGGTCGTTAGGGTCGGCATACAGTGCTGCCTCGCCACCTGTTTCAGGCATGCTTCCGGTATTGCTGGTAATTACGGGGACTTCGCATTGCATGGCCTCTATAATGGGCAGCCCAAATCCTTCAAAAAAAGAAGGATATACCATTGCATAAGCAGCGGCAGTTACACGGGCAAGTTGTTCGTCGGGTAAATATCCCAAAAGAACTACATCGTCTCTGTATTTGTAGGTTTTTAATTTTTTAGTTACCTCATCATATTGCCAGGCCAATCTTCCTGCTACCAACAACTTCATATTGCTGTGCTGCCATTTTTTAAACAAGGAAAAGGCTTTGAGCAGGTTTATGAGGTTTTTGCGGGGATGGATACCCCCTGTTAATAAAAAATATTCCCGCCCGTCCGCAAAACCTTCTTTCACCTGTTCTTTCTCCTGCCAGGATAAAGGCACAAAATCTTTTTTAGCAGCCCCATGCACGATATCAATTTTTTTATCCACCAGGTTATACTGTTGTATGATATCTTGTTTTGAATACGCTGATACCGTTACCACCCTTTGTGCCTTCTGCAGAAATTTTTTAGTATAATGCTGATAGTACCAGCGGTGATGCCACGCTATGAACTTAGGATAGTGCAGGAAAGCCAGGTCGTGTATGATTAATACCTGCGGGATTTTTGAGGTAAGGCTGCAAAATCCATAAGGCTGCACCCAAATATCCGGTTTAAAAGGACGCAGGGCAAGCGGTGCTTTTACATCGTACCAGTATATAAAAGCCAGTGCATGCCGGGCAGGCGGCGAAACAATGACAGGGGTAATATTCGGGCCGAAAATAAACTTCGCCTCAAAAGGCCGGTCGAAAACAAAAATGAATTCATGCTCAGGGTGCGCCAAGACTATGCGGCTAAATACTTCTTTTACATAATGCCCATACCCTTCTAATTTATTATCCTGAAGAAATATGGCGTTGACGGCGATCCGCATGAAAGCAAAAGTAGCGGCAAGATTGTCAAAAAATGTTAAAATCCTATCTATCCGGAAAAAGACTATTAATTTTTACGATAATTGTATGGCTATGAGATACCGAATCCTGCTTTTTTTATTGGTGGTTACCGGTCCCTTTGTGTATGGTTCCGATTCGCTTCAGGTTAATTTGAATACCAGCACATTTATGAAAGGTGATACCCTTGAATTCAAATGCTCTATCCCAAATTTCGCTGAACTGAAATTGACCAGGGCTACCTTAAATGTTTGGATAGAAGATGTAGAGAGAACCCATAGATGGAAATTCCGTTATCCGATGATCAAAGGAGAAGTTGCCGGTTCTTTGGCAGTTAGTGAAAAGATACCCGATGGCAGGTATGCCGTTAATTTTTTAGTACAGCGTGGTTTTTTTAAAATATCGGGAGAAGTAGTGGATCATGAAAAAAAAGATACTTCCCTCAATTACATAATGGTGCCTAAAAACAAACAAGGTTCCTATTTTGATAATGCCCATGTAGAAGCCGATGGGCATTTCAGATTAAAAAGTACCCTATTTGCAGACTCAGCTTATTTTATTTTTTCACCGGTTAGAAAAACAAAGAATAATACGCTTCTTATAAAAATCGAAACCCAGCTTGATTCGGCTTTTTCCCCTGTGCTATATGCATCAAATTTCATTACCGTGGGCGATGCAAAAATGCTAGTCTCAAAAAAAACAGATACCGCTCATTATATTTTCAGCCCTGAAGCCATATCGGAAATAAATATGCTGCCAAACGTAACCGTTACCGGTATTTATAAAAAGAAAATAGAACAGTATGATCAACAATATTCCAGCGGTTTATTCAAAAGAAATGATGCCATAATTTTTGATGGTCTTGAAAACGATGATATTGCACATTCGATGAATGTGCTGATGTTTCTGCAGAGCAGGGTACCGGGATTGACTATTGCAAAAAACGAAGATGGCCTTGATGTAGTTAAATGGCGCAATGAAATT
>JAYTOS010000453.1:0-1013 GCA_043747705.1 Bacteroidota bacterium | reverse complement strand
TATGTAGAGCTTTGCGAAAAAACGAGGGAAGAAGCTTACCAGTTAATGCTACAACATGCCAACGAACGTGGCGCCAATGCCATCATCAATATGCGGTACGATGCCAACGAAGTGATGGCTGGTATAAATGAAGTGCTGGCTTATGGAACAGCGGTGGTAGTGGAGAAAATTTGATGGAAATATATTATTACACGAATTTAATTTACGCTTCGACCATTCGTGTAATTCGTAAAAATTCATGTAATCAAAAAAGCACCCTAATTCAGATACTTTCCTACAATTGGCATTCTCCTTCCCACACCAAATGCTTTTGGAGAAACACGTATGATTGGACAAAACTGATTCCGTTTGTATTCATTGATATTTACCATCTTTAAAATTCTATCAACAAGTGCTACATCATATCCCTGTGCTTTAATTTCATTGGGGCCCTGTGTTCGCTCGATGTATTGATATAAAATTTTATCCAGTATTTCATATTCAGGTAAGGAGTCCGAATCTTTTTGTCCGGGCCGCAACTCAGCACTGGGAGGTTTTGTAATGATATTTAATGGAATAATCTCTCTATCCCTGTTAATATATTTTGCCAACGCATAAACCTGTAATTTATAGCAGTCGCCTAAAACGCCAATGCCACCGGCCATATCGCCATAAAGCGTGCCATAACCAGTTGCCAGCTCACTCTTGTTGGATGTGTTCAATAAAATGTAGCCAAACTTATTGGCGATAGCCATTAATAAATTCCCACGTGTGCGGCTCTGTATATTTTCTTCGGCAATACTAAAAGGTAAATCTTTAAATACCGGTTTCAGTTCGTTTAAAAAACTATTGTAAATATTTTCAACCGGGATGATATCGTAGGGATTTCCCAGATTCATGCTCAGCTGCTCTGCATCATATACAGAATGGTTTGTTGAATATTGGGACGGCATCAATACTGCTCTCACATTTTCTTTTCCCAAAGCAGCGCAGGCAAGTGCCAATGTAACAGCACTGTCAATACCTCCGCTACT
>JAYTOS010000452.1:0-1092 GCA_043747705.1 Bacteroidota bacterium | reverse complement strand
CGTCGCTGGCTGATGTTCCCTGGTTTAACCGGATATTTATAAAGGCTCCGCTATGAGCTGCTCTTACAATTAATGGCTGATCATCATGACCCGGAAAAGTATTGACAAAGTCTTTCAGCACACCAACAATGGTGCAGGCTGTTCCATTCTCCTGCAACACCCCGCCTATCATATTTTTTCCTCCCAGTTGCCGTGCGGCTGTTTCATTGATCAGGCAGGAGGCGGTATCTGTTGGATAAGCAATTAAATCAAGGTCTCTGCCTGCAGTAAGTTGCAGGCCATTCGTGTTAACAAAGTCTGCGTTTGAAGTTATTAATTGAAAGGATTCCCCTACGTTCGTTCCCTTCCATTGAAGAAAATTTGTTTGGGGTCCACCACTTGTAATGGGAACATTGGTTGTATTAACTGCCGCCACTTTTCCCGAATTAAATAACGCCTGTTTAACAACCCCAAAGTTTCTTTTCAACTCAGCAGTCATCGGTAAAAAGGCCAGTTCATTTTTGGAAAAGCCTGTATCCCGGTTCATCATAAATGCTGTCTGCTTTATGGTCATGTACGAATAGTTGATCAATACAACTGCCACCAAAAATTGTACAACTACCAGGATATTTCTTGGTGAGCGCATAGAATATTTATTGCTACCCGTATTTTTTAAACCATCTATGGAATTAAAAGAAGAAAGATAAAAAGCAGGGTAACTGCCTGCCAACAAGCCCGTGAATAAAACAAAAAACAAGGCCGCCATCCAAAAAGAAAAAGTGTGGTATGGAATAATTAATTGCTTTTCCGTAAGCTGGTTAAACGAGGGCAATGTTAGCTGTGCCAGCAGCAAGGCAATAATACCAGCTACAAAAGCAAGCAATATGGATTCTCCGATAAATTGTTTAACAAGTGAGCCTTTGCCGGCACCGATTGTTTTTCGTACGCCTACTTCTTTTGCTCTTTGTTCTCCCTTAGCAGTACTAAGATTCATAAAATTAATGGACCCAATCAGGAGGAGAATAATAGCTACTACGGAAAGCAATTGCACAATAGCTATTCCACCACCCGCAGGCTTGCCATCCTGTAAGTCTCCATACAACCAGGTTTTCC
>JAYTOS010000451.1:0-1162 GCA_043747705.1 Bacteroidota bacterium | reverse complement strand
TTCTGTTCATATACGCATTAATTTAGGTTATTCAGATCTGAATTACCGGTTGACACAAATCATGCTTCAGGCGATGATAATATAATTGGGGGGAGGTAAATGTAATGCTCTCTTTTCTTTATAAAGCTAACTGATTTGCCAAACGTTTTAATTCTATTTCTGCCACTTTCGCCGCATAATTCAGGTTCACTAACCGGTACCCTTCATTTTCAAAACTTTGCTGCGCCTGTTTTACATCAATAATCGTAGCCTGGCCTAATTGAAAACGCTGCAATACAAGATCGAGCAATTGGGTAGACAGCGTATAATTCTGCTGCTCGGTTTTTAATTGTTGTATGGCATTGGTATATGATTGATAAGTGCGCACAGCAGCCGTTTCATAATCAAGCGAAAGGTTGTCGCGGATAATAGTTGTATTGCGTGTATTAATACTCGCCACCTGTTGCTGGCGTTTATTGATACCGCCATTATAAATAGGTATAGCTAAATTGACCCCTACAAAAGGGCCGTAACTCTGGTTTAATAAACTAAATCCCGCCGCAGTTTTAGAGCTTGTAAAATTATAGCCGGTTGTAGCACGGATGGTTGGATAACGCAATGCCGCTGTTTCTCTTTCTATCAATTCATTAATATGTATTTGTTGCGTGGCGGCTAAAAGCTGGGGGTTGTTTTTTGCATAATTGCGGATGTTATCGAGGTCTAAGGTTTTGTCTATAATAATGGTATCCGTAATAGTAATGGCGGAATCTGCCCGTAAAAAAATAAGGTTCAGCAAATCTGTTTTCGCCTGGTCTATTACAAGGTCCTGGCTTTGTTGCGATTGCAGCAGGCCATTTAAATCAAGCTGCGCTTGGAAGATATCGGCGTTATTGGACAAACCCACATCTTTTCGAACCTGCAAAATATCAAGCCTCTTTTTAAAAACATCAATGGATTGAAATATCGTTTTACGATAGGTTTGCTGGCGTACGATATCGTAATATTTGGTCATCACCGCCGCAATGGTATTCTGGATTTGTACATTCAGCAGCTGCTCGTTTTGCAGCTGTAGTTCTGCCAATCTTTTTTTGGTAGCTACCACACGGTATCCGTTAAAAAGCAAAATACTCCCGGTAACACCTGCCGACAGATTATTAGAGCCTACATTATCCCGTTTGGTATC
>JAYTOS010000450.1:0-5388 GCA_043747705.1 Bacteroidota bacterium | reverse complement strand
AAAGAAAATTTCCAGGGTAGGAAACTGAGTGTGGGACAGTTACAAGATAATGTAGGAAGCATTTTTGGGAATGAATCGAACGGTACACTGAGTGATAATAAGGTCTGGCGGCTGACATGGTGGGCAAAAATTATTGATTATACTTTCGGCGGCGAATATTTATACCAGGGCAAAGGCCTTGGAATGAGCCTGGCTAAGGATGATGATATTACGATTGATGAAGAAGAACTGAGATCACCTCATAATTTTCATTTAAATGTACTTGCGAGATTTGGTGTTCCCTTTTTCTTTTTATGGTTGTACTGGTTGTATCTTCATTTTAGAAAGATGCGCTCAAAAAAAAATACGGTGTTTGATGTAATGATCCTGACAATTTGTTTTGCATTTGTATTCAATGCTTCATTTGATGTGTACCTGGAGAACCCAATGGGTGCATTTCCTTTCTGGACATTTGTAGGTATAGGGTATGCTACTGACGCATTCTCGGGCCGGGGGAAGGGACTTAACTTAAGTAAGACAGCAAATGCGTAAATTAAAATTTCCGGTTATTTACCTAAGGAACCTTACCGCTACTTTTTTGTCGCAGGCGATCAGTGCATTCTCTATACTACTGCTTACACCTGTATTGTTAAGGAATTTGGGTACGCAGCAGTTTGGCTTATACGGCGTATTGCTCAATATTATCATATTCTCCTCTGTTTTTGATTTCGGTTTGAATATTGGCTTGCTGCGGCGACTGATTCATGAGAAGAACCAGTCGGAATCGCTTATCAGCTCCCTCTTCTTCTTTTTTCTTTTTCTTTTCCTGATTAGTATCCCGGTATTTTTTGCTTTGTATTACAGTGAAATCCTGAACACGGGAGGTAATTATTTTTACCATGCTTTTTTCACCGGGTTACTGATTACCCAGAATATCCTTGCATTATTGTTTGATGTAATTATCCAGACTGCCAATAAAATATTTGTAGGTAAGATCATTCGCATCAGCAAACTTATTATTGAGTTCACCGCTTTGTATTTCTTCTGCCGACGGGGTTCGGTAACCCTTTTGTTATTAGTGAGTGCAGTGGTGAATTTTTTATACATTTTCATCCTGTTTTATTATTCAAAAAAGGAAGTAAAGTATAAAATATCATTTGCGTACAGTAAATGGAAACTGCTGGTGAACCATCTCCGGTATAGTTTCTGGTATTTCCAGGCAGCGATTGCCGGCGTGCTGGCGTTCAATGCACAGATTATCATGATCAGTTCCTTGCTGGATAGTGTAAGCGTGGCAAAATACATATTGGTATCCCGCTTTTTTGATGTGATCCGTATTGGGCTCACCAATTTCACCATAGTATTATTTCCTACGCTGGCAACGATACAGGCAGAAGGTAACTGGTCTCTCCTTAAGGAAATGTACCTTACGATCCTTAAACGCATGGGGATACTCGCTATTGTTTTACTCGTACTCCTTATAAGCATCGGGCAAACGGTATTCGTGTTTTGGAGTAAACAGGGCGGGCAGGATATACGCCTGCTCTATAAACTGTTTGCGGTGTTTATCATGATGATCGTAATAGACAATGTATCAGCTGTTTTTTTAAGTGCCCTGCGGCTGAATAAAATACAGGTGATCGTGGCCATGGGACAGGGTGTGGTAGCACTTGTTTTGGGCTATTTACTTATTCGCCCTTTTGGCATAGCAGGCATAGCTTTGGGTTCGATCATTGCATTGCTAGCTACAAACTTTATCTTCAATCCTGTATACCTTGTAAGGCAGATTAATCAACACATTAGTAGTAAGCGCGATGGAAGCAACCTGTAGAATTTGCGGTAACACAACCAACAATACCTGGTACGATGTCAAAGAAATGATGTTGGGAACCGGGGACAGCTTCCGTTATTTTCAATGCGGAGCCTGTAACTGTTTGCAGTTGCATACGGCTCCTGATGACATAAGCAGGTATTATCCTGATGATTATTATAGTTTTAAGGCTTCTCCGGAAGATGGATTCAAAGGCAGTATAAAAAAATACCTGCAGGGCTTACGGCATTATTCTGTTATTACAGGTAGAGGGCTGCCAGGCAGGCTATTGAAAAAATTATTACCCAACACGCATATCGAGCTGGAGAATTTTAAATATGCCCGGTTGAAAAAAAAGGATAAAATATTGGATGTGGGTTCGGGCAATGGGTTGTTTACGTATCTTTTAAAAAATGCAGGATTCAGTAATATTAAAGGCATTGATCCTTTTCTGAAGCAGGATATAAAGTATGCAAACGGGTTGCATATACAGCGGATAAGCCTGTTTGACCTGGAAGATACCGGTTGGGATGCGGTGATGTTTAATCATTCTTTCGAACACCTGGATGATCCGAAACGATACCTCGATAGGGTAAACCAATTGCTTACAGCTGAAGGCATTTGCATCATCCGCATACCTACCGTATCTTCTGAAGCCTGGGAAATCTATAAAGAGAATTGGGTACAGCTGGATGCGCCCCGGCATTATTTCCTGTATTCGGTAAAAAGCATGGAGCTATTAGCAAAAATGTGTGGATTTGGGGTGAAGGATACCTATTATGAATCCACCGCTTTCCAGTTTATCGGCAGCGAGCAATACCGGAAGGGAATATCTTTATATGGCAGTGAACTTTCTTATTACAAAGGGAACAGAAATATGTTTACGGCAGACGAGGTAACTGGTTTTCAACTTCGGGCAGCGCAGCTGAATAAAGAAAAGAAAGGGGATTCGATTTTCGTTGTTTTACAGAAATTATAATTTACTGGATAAAATACGTATTACCGGTATTACTATTCCTAATCCTATATTCTTTAAACAGTTCAGCAAGCAAATGATTTCGAAATGATCATTGTGGTAAGGAAAAGCTTCTGATAAATGCTGTCCATTCCCGAAACAAAATTTATTTTAATCAGTCTTTCGTATAATGCCTCAGCGAAAAATATCATGAATTCATATATATCAATACTGTTTAAGCAATACAGCATCCCGCCAACGGCCCCTTTTCAGGGGATATAGTAAACTCATATATCTTTGCGATTCACACAGATAGTCTGATAAATTCAGAGTATAATCAGAATAAAGTGAAGAAAAAGATAAACATCCATGTTTTTGCAGAAATTGTAGTGGATAAAATAATGTCCTGATGGTAGAAGTGCT
This sequence comes from Bacteroidota bacterium, assembly GCA_043747705.1. Taxonomy (GTDB): domain Bacteria; phylum Bacteroidota; class Bacteroidia; order Chitinophagales; family Chitinophagaceae; genus Sediminibacterium. Next base: position 2,221 of record JAYTOS010000450.1, on the reverse strand, counting down.
TGGTATACAGTTGTACGATAAAGACCTTCAAAATGCGGTTGATACATTGGTGGGGGCAGCTCTCGCGCCGGATAAGCCCCAGAATCTCTGTGTGAGTGCTACCGGGGCACATGGGATTATTGAAGCGAATAAAAACCCACTATTTAAAAAGAATTTACAGCATTTTTACCTCAATCTTCCCGATGGGATGCCGGGTGTTTGGGTGGGGCGACTGAAAGGAGCTAAACAAATGCGAAGGTGCTACGGCCCCGATGTTTTTGAGGCTATGATGATTCGTTCTGCCGATACAAGTGTAAAACATTTTTTTTGTGGCGGAAAGAAAGGTGTTGCCGAAGATTTGCAGGAAGCCTGTGCCAAACGGTTTGGCAATAACCAAATTGCAGGTGTATTTTCCCCGCCTTTTCGTGAAATGACCGAGACTGAGATGCAAGATCTGGGGCACCGCATTAAGGAATCTGGGGCCGATATAGTCTGGATAGGGTTGAGTACACCGAAACAGGAATTATTTGCGGGCCGCCTGGCCAGTTTCATACATGTTCGTCTTATTGTAACCGTAGGGGCGGCCTTCGATTTTCATACAGGAAGAATAAAGCAGGCACCCAAATGGATGCAACAAATGGGTATGGAATGGTTTTTTCGGCTTTTAGTTGAACCTAAGCGTCTGTATATGCGCTATTTTGAAATAGTTCCCATGTTTATTTATTTAAATATCAAAGAATTTGCTGATTTTTACCTTTTTAAAAGAATGAATACATGAAGAAAGTTCTTGTTTGTGGGGCCGGAGGATTTATTGGCGGACACCTGGTTAAAAAACTTAAGAAAGAAAGATGCTGGATAAGAGGGGTTGACCTGAAAGCCCACGAATACTGCAGTTCAGCGGCGGATGAGTTTATAATAGGGGATCTTACAGACCAGGAATTAGTGCGTGAAGTGCTCGACAGCCCTTTTGATGAAGTGTATCAACTGGCGGCGGATATGGGTGGGGCAGGTTACATTTTTACGGGTGAGAATGATGCTAATGTGATGCATAATTCAGGTACTATTAACCTCAATATCATTAACCAGGCTAATAAGGCCGGCGTAAAAAAAATATTCTATTCCTCTTCAGCTTGTATTTATCCATCTTACAACCAACAGGATCCAGCCAACCCGAAATGTTCCGAAGACTCAGCCTACCCGGCGCAACCCGATAGTGATTATGGTTGGGAAAAACTGTTCAGTGAAAGGTTATACCTGGCTTTTGGTCGTAATTACGGGATGAACGTAAAGATTGCCCGATTCCATAATATATTTGGCCCGGAAGGAACCTGGACAGGCGGGAGGGAGAAATCCCCGGCTGCTATTTGCAGAAAAGTAGCAGAAGCCGCAGATGGCGGAGAGATTGAAGTATGGGGTGATGGCAGGCAAACCCGTTCTTTCCTTTATATTGATGAATGCCTGGAAGCCGTTCACCGCTTGATGCACTCCGATTTTACCGGACCTGTAAATATAGGATCGGAAGAAATGGTTTCTGTTAACCAACTGGCCGAAATGGTTATGAAAATCGCGGGTAAAAAATTAAATATTAAAAATGTTCCGGTACCTCATATCGGGGTTCGTGGAAGAAATTCGGATAATAAACTGATTAAGGAAAAATTAGGATGGGCACCCAGCCGCCCTTTGGCAGAAGGCCTGAAAAAAACGTACCAATGGATTAATGAACAGATCCTTTGTACAGTTTGATAAAAATATTTTTCAGGTTTACCGGTTCTTCATCATTGAGTTGATTATTGTTTTACCATTCCCCTAAAGAAGAAACAATACAAGAAAGTTACTCAATAAAAATTTCTCCTATGAACTTTAAATTGGTCATTCGGCTCATTTTGTGTTGTGCTATATTTTTTTCAAGGCCTGTATTTTCGCAGGTAGTTTACGAACGCCATACCAGTGAAGTATATAACTTCCTTGCCCGTCTCTCGCAAAAAGGGATAATCGTGTTTGATGACCTGATCAGGCCCATCAGTAAACAAAAAATAGGGCAGGCATTGGATAGTGTGGCGGTACATGAAAATGTACTCTCTTCCATTGAAAAAAAAGAACTGGCTTTTTACCAGCGCGAATTTACCGAAGGTGCCAGGAAGCGGATACTGTCTGCCGGAAATGCCGACTTCAGTATACAGGCAGATCCCATTGTTACAGCATCTTATCTTTCCGGCTCAGGTAAAGACATTAAGACAACCAG
>JAYTOS010000449.1:0-2812 GCA_043747705.1 Bacteroidota bacterium | reverse complement strand
CCGGGTAATACGTTGTCCATTAACGCGAATGGTACCATCATTATCAACCGTAACACCCGGTAGCTTTTTCAGCAAGTCTTCTGCAACAGCATTGGGTTGTGTTTTAAAATTTTCGGTATTGAATTCAACTGTATCATTATTAATGGTAACAGGTGGACGCCTGGCTGTTACTGTAACGTTTCCTGCATTCAATATATCAATCATATCTATATTCCCCAAATTCAACTCTTCTCCGTCTTTCAGTTCAACCGCCCTCTATACCGGTGCAAAGCCAACATAAGAAGAAGAGAGCAGGTATTTACCTTTATCAAGCGAACTAAGTCGGAATTTTCCGGAAGAGTCTGCACGGGCAAAGCTTACCAGGGTAGAATCTTTGGCATTCACCACAGAAATAGTGGCATACGCGAGGCCGCGTTTTGAAGCAGTATCATATACAGTACCTTTTATGGAAGTAGGTACTTTTTGGGCCTGTAATAAATTGGGAAGGATAATAATGGCAAGCAGGGTAACAATCCGGTTCATAGCAATTTTTTTAGTCGTTCAAAAATAGATTGCTATCACCGCAACTGCGGTTAATCAACTTTGGTGAAAGGTTAATGAAGGTTAATAGAATGGTAAGAACGAAGAATTAGTAAAGCCGCAGACTCGCATGCTATTGTCCAATATATCCTATGCGAGTCTGCGGCCTTATTTTTTAATTCCAAAATGGAAGCGGTTTAATTTTCTATTCCCAGTAACTCCACTTCAAAAATCAAAGTAGCACCCGGGCCGATATTGGGTGGGCCATTATCGCCATAAGCCAGATCAGACGGGATATATAATTTCCATTTGCTACCTACTGTCATTAATTGAAGCGCTTCCTGCCAGCCTCTGATCACATTACCTAACGGGAAAGTGATCGGCTCGCCCCTGTCTACTGAACTATCGAATTTGAAGCCGTTGAGCAATGTACCGGTATAATGACATTTTACTTTATTTGATAAGGCAGGATGCGTATTGTCTGTCCCCGCCTTAACCACTTCATATTGCAAACCGCTGGGCAGCGTAATCACACCTGCGCGTTTTGCATTGATGGCTAAAAAAGCTTTGCCTTCCTCTTTGGCAACTATTGCTTTTGCTGCATTTTCTTTTTGTTGCACCGCTTCTTTACCTGAATTCACTTTTTGTTGAAACTTACCGATGCATTCAGAAATAGCTGCGTCTGCCAATACCGGCGTTTTACTCTGGGCCACATCATTCATCGCTTTTTGAAAAAGGGTCATATTTACATTATCAAAACCCTGGGCTTTCAGACTTTGTGCAATACGCACACCTACTGCATAGCTTACGCTGTCGCTATTGTTTTTAAAAAGTTTAGGTACGAGGGTACCTGTTGTTTTGTTTACACCTGCAGGCTGCTTTGCCGGGGTCGGTTTTTTTACCTGTGCAAAACTACTGATGGCACCAAGCCCCAGGGCAACAATAAGCATTGATCTGTTCATTTTTTTTATTTTGTATTAATCAAAGAAACAATATTTAGTTTAAACACACTCACCCGTTCTCCACTAACAAGGATAATTTTAGCTATTCAGTAATTGTTTGATGGCAACATGTATTTTTTCAAACTCAAATGTTTTCAGCGTTTGCTGCATCATTGCTGCTATGTTATCGTTACAAAGGTTTCCGATACTCCCTTCATGTACATGGTGGATATCAGTTGTATTAGTGAATTTTCCTTCTTCAATAGCTATGCCTACCTGCTTATACGCATCACGAAAAGGAACTCCCTGCAAAACCCGTTTGTTCACTTCTTCTACACTGAATAAGTACCTGTATTTTTCGTCGGCTAAAATATTTTCTTTAATACTGATATTAGACAGCATAAGGCCCGCCATTTCCAAACAATCCTTTAGTGTTTGAAAAGCTGGGAATAAATGCTCTTTCAGTAATTGAAGATCGCGGTGGTAGCCCGAAGGAAGGTTGGTTGTCATGAGCATGATCTCATTAGGAAGTGCCTTTATCTGGTTACAATGAGAACGGATCAGTTCAAACACATCCGGGTTTTTTTTATGCGGCATAATGCTGGAGCCGGTGGTTAGTTCTGCCGGAAAACTAATAAAATCGAAGTTTTGGTTTAGATATAAACACGCATCCATACTCAGTTTGGCCAAGGTATCGGCCAGATTGGCCAATGCCATTGCGGTAATGCGTTCAGCTTTACCACGGCCCATTTGTGCATACACCACATTATAATTGAGATCGGCAAAACCTAATAACTGCGTGGTTAACGTTCGGTTGATGGGGAAAGATGAGCCATACCCCGCCGCAGAACCCAATGGGTTTTTATTAACTACCTGGTAGGCTGCCTGCAAAGTAATTATATCATCTACCAAACTTTCTGCATACGCCCCAAACCATAAACCGAAGGAAGATGGCATAGCCAGCTGCAAATGCGTATAGCCGGGTAATAAATGATGCTTGTATTTTTCACTTTGCTGTAGGAGTAATTGAAAAAATGGTTGTGCAGCATTTACTAATCCTTCAATTTCATTTCTTATAAAGAGTTTTACGTCTACCAAAACCTGGTCGTTACGGCTACGAGCTGAATGGATTTTTTTACCGGTATCACCCAGTTTTCTGGTCAATAATAATTCTACCTGTGAATGGATGTCTTCTACGTTTTCGTCTATAGTGAGTTGTGAGTCGTGCATGAGTTGATAGATATTTTTTAATTCGGCAATAATTTCATTGGCTTCAGTTTCGGTTAATAAGCCAATACTGGCAAGCATTTTAGCGTGAGCGATTGATCCTATAACATCAAAGGGTGCCAGCA
>JAYTOS010000448.1:0-2975 GCA_043747705.1 Bacteroidota bacterium | reverse complement strand
ATCGCTTTTGTTTCAGGAGATTGATATTGTCCCAACGCTGGTTTTCCTGTTTTCTCATCAAAATATTCATCGGCATCTTCATAAAAAGGAACACTCCAGGAGGGCAGGTCCAATTGCTTATCTACATCACGGGGATCATACACTTTACCAATACCCTGTGTGCTGTAACCTTGTGTGATGAGGTATTGTGGCAAACTCAAAATGTCGGGATTGATATCTCTCATTTTAGTTTTCAAATCCCACACTTTGGTATAGTCGGGGCGTTTGCCTGTCATCAGGCTTGCCCTTGTAGGCCCACATACTGCCTGCTGGCAATAGTTGCTCATAAACACCGTACCCATTTTTGCCAGGCGGTCAATGTTGGGTGTTTTTATCATGGTGTTACCATAGCAGCCCAATACTGGTTTCAGATCATCAATGGCAATAAAAAGAATATTTGGCTTTGCAGCCTGTTGTGCAAAGAGCGGTGTTCCTGATACGATCAGTGAAAGGCAGAGAAAGGAAAATTTCGTTTTAAACATTTTTAAATTTTTATTTTTTTATTTAGTCACTGATAGTTTAATAACTTTTTCAAAACTTCCGGCTTTGAAAAAGAGGAGGTAGGTGCCACTGCTTAATCCTGTTGCGTCATAGGATTTAATATAGCTTCCTGCCTGCTGAAATTTCTGACTGATGATTGTTTTAATAATTTGTCCATTCATATTAAACAGTAACAAATTAACGGTAGCATCTTGCAGCAAGCTGTATTTTATATTCCCATTTGCAACAACAGGATTTGGAAATGTACTTACAGCAATATTATCATTGACAGATTTTGATATTGCGGGCCTTGCTGCAAGCGTTTCTACAGAAATTTGCAACCAGTCGCCGGAAGACCTGAAATTGGAACTGCCACCGGAACTATACACCCTAACCCTCACCTGCCCTGTTGAAGAAATGAAATTTGCCGGCGAAGTTTGAGTATTGGTTATTAAAATGTCTGTAGTGGAAACTGTTCTTGAATCAATTTGTGTCCAGGAAGAAGTTGTCCAATTGTACAGGTATAGTACCTGGGTTTTACCTGCAGAATTTTTTCCATCATAATTAATAGTAAGCTTTGTTACTGAAGAAGGGACCTGCGAAATAGTTGTACTTGCATACCAGTCTGATTTTCTTGTACCGCTGGTGGTTGAATTCACTACATAATAACTTGAATTATTAGTCGCTAAATTTCCAACCGCCCCACTGTTTAAAGAACCTGAAAGAATGGTTACAGCGGTGGGTGAATAATTATATACAATGGGTGAAGTAACGGTTAATGTTTGAGAAATATTGGCAGCAGCATTAAATGTAGCATTACCAGGTTGTGATGCTGTAATAACAGATGAGCCTGCTGCTACGATATGAATATTGCCGCTTACAATGGTTGCAACGGCAGTATTGGAACTACTGTATGAAACTGACAATCCTGAACTGGCTGTGGCACCCGGATTAAAATCTGCAGCCCCAACAACTTTTGCAGGCAGTGCAGCAAAAGTGATGGTTTGATTTTGTTTTGTAACCGTTAAGGTTTGAGCAACATCTGTGGCTGCATTGTAAGTTGCATTGCCAGATTGTGAAGCAGTGATAACTGATGTTCCAGCTCCAACGATATGAATGTTTCCACTCACAATAGTTGCAACAGCAGTATTGGAACTTGTGTATGAAACTGACAATCCTGAACTGGCTGTGGCGCCTGCATTAAAATCTGCTGCGCCAACAAGCATTGCCGGTAGTGTATTAAATGTGATGGTTTGATTTTGTTTTGTAACCGTTAAGGTTTGAGCAACATCAGTGGCTGCATTATAAGTTGTATTGCCTGGTTGCGAAGCAGTGATAACTGATGTTCCAGCTCCAACAATATGAATGTTTCCACTCACAATAGTTGCAACAGCAGTATTGGAACTTGTGTATGAAACTAACAATCCTGAACTGGCTGTGGCGCCTGCATTAAAATCTGCTGCCCCAACAACTTTTGCAGGCAATGCAGCAAAAGTAATGGTTTGATTTGCCTGGGCAACAGTGAGTGCCTGCGTAACATTTGCTGCAGCATTGTAATAGGTATTACCAGGTTGTGATGCAGTAATTATTGAAGTACCTGGGGCGATAATATGAATATTGCCATTTACAATTGTTGCAACTGAAGTGTCAGAACTTGTATAAGAAACTGTAAGGCCAGAACTGGCGACAGCAGCAGGACTGAAATCGCCATCACCATAAACCTTTGCAGGCAGTGCAGAAAAATTAATGGTTTGATTTTGTCTTATTGCAGTCAGGCGTTCATTTAATTGTGCCATAAATAAACTTGGAATAGCAGCGATGTGTGTTCCCTGCGATTCAACAATACCAAGTGGCTCCGTAACCATATCTCCAATATTGGTAATTGCCGGCGCATTGCAACCTATAGCCCAATTGCGGGCATCTCCTGGCGGGTCCTGAATAACCATTCGCAAGGCATCACAATTCCAAAACATAACCTGGGCCCCGGCCCAACCATGCCCTCCGCCTGAAACAGAACGGTTCTGTACATCCATACGGCCATCACCAATTATATTATCAAACAAAATACCCGTTGACCAGCGGTGATGAGGGCCAATATCATTATTTTGAAGCGTAGCAGTACAGTTATAAAAAACTGTTGGGCCGCAGGTACGGCTGCCATTAACATAATCGTGCCGGCCATCCCTGGTGACACAATTCTTAACCAGGCACCGCTGACCGTCTACATTAAATGAATATCTTTTGCCGCCATCAATAAGTGATTTGGCATCAAACATTTTGCAGCCATCCACTGTTATCCACGCTGCACTACTTAAAATATGCACTGCCGAATAACCAAAATAATACACTTCCAAATTCTTTGCCCAGCCATCGGTAAGGTTACTGAAAGTAACGGCTTCCCATCCATGGTTCTCATCTGTTGCAGATGCATATACAGAAGATATCCTCATATTCTC
>JAYTOS010000447.1:0-1129 GCA_043747705.1 Bacteroidota bacterium | reverse complement strand
GGATTTATAAAGACGAGAAGTTAATAAAAAGTGTAGACAGGTTGCGGTAAAGGAATATTGAACAAGGAATTTTGAATCTCGAAGTATTTATTTATACTTGATCATTCAAAATTCCTTGTTCAATTTTTTTTATAAAAACGCTCCGGTATAACTGCTCTTTACTTTTTTAATCCCTGCCGGAGCACCTGCATACACAAGGTTTCCGCCTGCATCTCCCGCTTCGGGGCCAAGGTCAATTATCCAGTCGGCGCATTTGATTACATCGGTATTGTGTTCAATCACAATTAATGAATGCCCCTGTTCTATCAATGCATTAAAGGAACCCAATAATTTTTTGATGTCATGAAAATGCAAGCCTGTGGTGGGCTCATCAAAAACAAACAGGATATGGCCAAGATTTTTCCCTTTACCCAGGAAGCTGGCCAGTTTTACCCGTTGCGCTTCACCACCACTTAATGTATCACTGCTCTGGCCCAGTTTTATATAGCCAAGACCCACATCCTGCAAAGTCTGGATGGGATTTTTAATGGACTTCTCATCAACAAAAAAATCAATGGCTTCATCTACACTCATCTCCAATACATCGAACACGCTTTTACCTTTGTACTGCACTTCCAATACCTCTTCTTTAAAACGTTTACCACCGCACGATTCACAGGTAAGGTGCACATCGGCCAGGAACTGCATTTCTACCACCTGCTCGCCTTCGCCCTTACAGGTATCACAACGGCCGCCATCTACATTAAAAGAAAAATGTTTGGGTTGAAAGCCACGTGTTTTTGACAATGATTGTTTTGCATACAGGTCCCGGATATGATCATACGCCTTAATATAGGTAATGGGATTACTACGCGATGATTTACCTATGGGGTTTTGATCCACCATTTCTATCTGTGAGATATAATCTATATCGCCTGTAATATTTTTGTGCAGGCCCACTTTCTCAGAAAATTCTCCTTTCAGTTTTCGCAATGCAGGCACCAGCACTTGTTTTACCAACGTGGTTTTACCACTTCCGCTTACACCGCTTACCACACACAAAGTATTTAATGGAAATGCTACCGTAATGTCTTTCAGGTTATTTTGTCTTGCATTTTCCACAACAATACTGCGGTTCCATTTTCTTACT
>JAYTOS010000446.1:0-3904 GCA_043747705.1 Bacteroidota bacterium | reverse complement strand
AAAATATAACTGAATGGAACCAGTAAAAAGTCAAAAATGCTGAAGGCTGCTTTTTTAATTGAATTTCTCATGAACGGCCTGTTCTTATCATTAATTAATCATTCAGTTAATAAGCATTCTCATCTCCCTTGATCATATTGACCACCGTTTGGAAAATGATCTGGCAATCCAGCCAGAAACTCCAGTTCTCAATATACCAGAGGTCAAACCCTACGCGTTTGCGCATATCATCGGGGTGACTGGTCTCGCCCCTGCTGCCGTTTACCTGTGCCCAGCCTGTGATACCTGGTTTTACCAGGTGGCGGAGCATATAGTTCTGTACAATATCTTTTGACTCCAAGGAAAGGGGTATTGGATGGGGCCGAGGTCCCACTACGGACATACTACCTAAAAAAACATTGATAAACTGTGGAAGTTCATCCAGGTTGCTTTTACGAAGAAAGCGCCCAACAGGGGTTACCCGTTTATCATTCCTGCGAGCCTGTTCAAAACCATTGCCGAGTTCATCTTCACCTGAATTCCTGTACATAGTCCGGAACTTATAACAAATAATTTTTTTATTATTCAATCCCCAGCGTTCCTGTTTGAACAGGATTGGGCCCCTTGAGTTCAGTTTAATGATTATTGCGATAATCGGGCCCACCCAGGTAAATAAAAACAACAGAAAAAAGGAAGAGAATAATAAATCGAAAATCCGTTTAAAAAACTGGTTCTCCGCATCATCCAGCGGGAAATAGCGAATGCCTACCGCAGGGAAACCGGCGTAATTGGTTACTTTAAAGGAACCTGCACCCAGGCGGCTGATATCCTGTATGATACTTACCCTGCGGGATTTTTTTTCGCAGATATCAATTACATAATCAATCGTTTCTGTTTCATCATTGGGCAGCGCCAGAAATACTTCATCAATATCACTTTGGTTTAAAATATCTGTCAGCTGGTTAAATCCGCCCAGGTATTTACCATTGAAATTGTGGTAATCACGATCATCTACCACGCCAATAAGATTGTACTTGAGGTTATTATTGAGTATGCGTGATTTGTAAAAATTAGCGGCCAGCTGGCCAGAGCCTACGATGAGGATGTTTTTTTCATACTTATACTGCTTACGCACAAAAGCAACCAGCACACGGTAAAAATATTTTTCAAAAGGAACAGAAATAAATATCAGTAAATGATAGTACAGAACCAGGGAGCGGTATTGGTAGAACTCCTGGTAAAACAAAAAAAGCAGGAAGATGAGTATCAACAGGTGGGTAGCCAGCTGGCGGAGGAAAACGGTCATTTCCTGGGAGAAGGAGAAGATGGTGATCTCACCATACAATAAAAAAATACGGGCCGCTATATACCAAACCAGTATGCTCGATGAAATAATAATTACCAGCGGGCGTTTAACAACACCGGCAATCGTGCCATTATCAATATAAGAAGCCAGCACAAAACAAACCAGCAGCAACGATACATCTATCCATAGCCTTACTAAATAATTTAACCGGTTGCCTCTAAACATAGGTATTGCATTGTTTAACGTTGCAATATAAACTTAATTATATATTTATTATACAGAGCTGCAGCTGTCGGTCAATAATTCTATAGTCCCCTGTTTATCAATCGCATATCCAGAACTTGTTTCCTGCAAACGTTTTTGAACTGGGTTTTGTCGTTCCTGCGTAAAACAACCCATCTACAAAAGAAAACATCATTTATAAACAGCCTTAAATCGTGTTTTAACCGTAAATAATAATTACAGCAATTAAAGATTTCCTATTCCGTACAAAATATCTAATATCAACTAATTACCATTTATTCAGAAACACCTGCGCATCTTTTATAAAAACCCTTATCCCATCTTTCAGTTTATCAAATACGCTTCTTTGTTCATCAAAATAAGCTGTCATCATTTCTTCGGTAAATACCCCGGTATATTTTGTATGAGCCAGCCGGTAAATAGTTTTGCGTAAACGCTCGCCCTCCTGCCTGGCCGTTAGGCCATTCGAGAATCTTTTATCACCATCTGTAACTGCTTTCAGGTGCGTGATTTGCACCGCATGTATTACCGCAGTGCGTTTCATGTTTAATAACTGCTGGTAAAACGGGATCGCATATTTGTCTATACCATAAGAGGAAATATTGTGTTCGCACAAAGGGTAACAGGCATCAAATAATTGTTTACGGTAAAAAGGGCACATGATCTCCACCCATGGCACAGGCAATAACTCCACGCCGGGCTGGTGCAGGTTAAATTGAAAGCTATGGTAACTGTCATGGGTTAGCGAAGGCTGAAAGGCATCCAATTGATTTGCTTCGGCAATGCCAAGCATTTGATTAATATCTGAGATTTTCATCCGGATATCATCATCAATGATCCCGATGTATTCATAGCTGTCATTATCTTTTAAATACGCATACAGCTCACGCAAAAGATGGCCTTTAAATTCCGTTCGTTTATTTAGCAACAGGTCATAATAATACATATCACTGGCGGGTGGTACCCGGCCATTACCTGAGTAGTTGAATAACAGGATAGTAAACGCAGCACGGGTATCAAAATCAACAACAGCACAGGGCTGTTGCACACCGTTCCAGGCGATCACTGCTATTGATTTTTTTTTATCCGCTATATCAGAGCCCATAAGTCATCCCGATAAAAAAGGTTTGATTTTTGTCCAGCCGCTTCATATACGTGTTCAGGTATAACCTGTGCAGGTATTCATAAGAGGCGCTCACAAAGAGCTCGTCTGCCTTGCGCTGAAAGTCAAAAAGGAATGGGGGTTGCGGTTGCTGCTGGTATTGTTGATCCAGCGTACCTGGTCCACCTTTGCGTATATGCGAATATCGGAGTTGTAATTTTAGTTTTGGCAAAGGGGTATATTTTACAAAACCCATTATCCGGTCTGCATTGCTTCCCATCCAGTCGCCCAAAAGATATCCAGCATTCGTATAATCCTGTGCGGGCAGAAAATTTCTGTACACAAAGGGGCGGATACGCGTGTATTCGAGTCCGGCTGTGAGGTAAGGTATCCCCAGCAAATCTGTAACAGACCCGCCAACGGTGTAACCGAGTTGGTTGCGTTGCTTTTCTTTGGAAAAGATGGTGCCCAGTTTTATCTCATCTATAAAAAGCGTACCGTACAAATGTGTTTTAGGTAGCTGGTTGCGTGAACTCAACTGAAAAAAGAACTGCCCGTTTGAGCCTTTCTCAATCCCGGAAGCACCATTGTAATTATCTATCGCTTTAAAAAACATGATGGGTACCAGGTACCCGATATTCAGGTTATCGTTATAAATGATCGATTCACCCAGCGTAAAATTCAACCCTTTTTTCAGGGTAAAATCAATGCTGTGTGAGGCCATGTATTTTGTAATATCCACTTCCCTGATCCCGCCATATATGCCGGAGGGAATGCTGTAAGACCGGGAAGAATCTATTAGCCCTGATTGCAACCAGGCATGTGTATAATTGAACCGGAGCCACGGAAATGGTTGGTAGTCGAGGCGGATATAGGGATAAGTGGGTGCTTTATCAGAAAGTACGATCCTGCCATTCTCACCATATCCCCAAAGAAGGTAATCCTGCCCTGCACTGATGGACCCGTTTTTGAACTGGTAACTGATGTGCCCGCGGATTTCCAGGAAATTTTGCGAATTCTTTTTATAAGCATTGATTAATATGGGTCCTGTTTCAGATCCTGCTTCCAGTCCTTTCCGTGATGTATCGAAACCGGTACCGCTTGCATTCACGTCATGGAAAGCAAACTGGAACCCCCATTTATTGCCAATACGGCCCCATAAATTAATACCGGAGCTGGTTGTCTTAATGTCTTTACCTGAGCCGGAAAGATAAGATGCTGTAACAATGGGATCTGCCTGTATACTGAAGTCGGCATTTCCGGCAGACAGTATC
>JAYTOS010000445.1:0-2074 GCA_043747705.1 Bacteroidota bacterium | reverse complement strand
GCAACAGGTATGGCATTATCCTGGAACGTTCCGGAACTGAAGACCATTTCCTGTTTATCCTTTGAAAGAACAATTGGATCTCCATTAGGATTATAACGTACAAAAGGTTGAGCGTAGATTGTACCAATTTCCTGTCCTTTGATTGTCCAGATCGGATCCACACCGCCAAGTGCTACAGCGCCTGCTAAATAACCCCCACGCAAAATAGTTTGCTCGCTTTTTGAATTGAACTTTACCAGTGTAGTTTTTGCAGTAGAAAAATTTCCGTCAATTGTCCAGCTAAAAATCCGACTTTTTTTAGCTACATATGATAATTGGAATTCAACACCTTTCGTTCTTAGCTGACCAACGTTAAGTAATAATTGTGTAACCGAATTAGGCGGTGATGGTACATCTACCGTATTTAAAAGATCTTTTGTATTTCTTATAAAATAATCGAACGATCCAGTTAATCTTTTGAAAAATCCAAAATCAAGCCCAAAGTTCATTTCGCCCTTTTCTTCCCATTTTAAATCAGGATTGTAACCCGTTGCAGGGCTAATACCTGAGATAAACCGACCATTTGCATAACCGCCACTTGTAAGCCCAAGAGTAGAAATATATCCATAATAAACGTTGGGCAAAGTACCGGTAACGCCGTATCCTGCTCTTACTTTCAATTGATCTAATGGAAGCTTGAATATACGGGCAGCATCAAAACCTCCGCTCAGTGCCCAGAAGTTTCCCCAACGATTATTAGGACCAAAACGGGATGAACCTTCACGCCTGAAAGTTCCCGAAAGAAAATAGCTTTCATCATAATTTAAGTTGGCTCTTGCAAAGTAAGCTCTTGATATTGATTCCTTTTGGGTTGATCCCACAAAATTTTGAGGCTGTGCTACGTTGCCCTCAACTGGCACGACTCCATTTTTGTTGATACCCTGGCCTGCTGCAAGATTGTTATAAGAAAAACCATCCGTGATAAAATCAGAATTAGCAGTCACCTGTGTTTGAATATTGTCATAGTTATAGGAGTTGCCTGCGGTAATTACGTATTTAAGTTTTTTAAAAGCATTGGTGTAAGTAATGGCTGCATCAAACTGTGAGTACGAAACATCAGCGTTTGCCTTTCTTGCCCAGCCATTCACCAGCAAGCCTCCAAAATAAGAGTACCTTCCTGAATATTCACCAATCATATCCGTCGATTTTTGCAAAGTATAAGTACCGGATAATGTTAGATGCTTAAAAGGCCTAAGCTCTGCCCTAAAGTTAGCTACCTGTTGACTCAGCTTGCGATCTCTTACATTTTGCTTATTGATTGCAACAGGGTTATACCTGTCCTGTACTTTGGTTTCATAAAATTTGCCCGTGCTGTCATAAACAGGTACCGTTGGATTATAATACAAGGCATTGACAAGTGATTGCTGGTAACCCTGATTTTCTGATCTAGATGTAATAGCAAGAGAACTGGATAATATTAACCGGCTATCCCAAAAACGCTGAGACAAGTTGATACGTGTATTCAGTTGTGTGTATGAGCTTGCATCTGTTAATATACTTTTTGAGTCCCTGTAATTTACAGAAACATTGTAACTGAAACCACCGGCACTTGAATTGGCAAATGAAACATTATGCATTTGTGAAATACCTGTATGGGTTACTTCTTTTAACCAATTTGTTTTACTTCCCAGGTTCTGTCCCCCCAATTCCATATATTGTTCAGGAGTTGCCATTTGAGGTGTTTTGGCAATTTGTTCAAAGGATAGCTGGCTGGTATAATTAATCTGCGGCTTAGAGACTCCCTTTCCGGTCTTGGTAGTAACAATGATCACACCTGCACTGGCCCGTGCACCGTAGATGGCGGCAGCAGAAGCATCCTTCAGCACTTCCATGGATTCAATATCATTCGGATCTAATGCATCCAATGATCCACCCAATACCCCGTCAATAACAATCAGGGGGGATGCATCTCCACTGATCGTATTCAAACCTCTAAGGCGTATTGTAAATGGTTGGTTAGGATTTCCTCCAGCACGACCGATCTGCAGACCACCTACTTTGCCTTGCAGTAGCTGCACAGGGTTACTAACATTTC
>JAYTOS010000444.1:0-2139 GCA_043747705.1 Bacteroidota bacterium | reverse complement strand
ATAAGAAAATACAGCACCGTATTGGTAAATCGTCGTACTGCTGTGTTGGTGATTAACAATGAATGAACCGGCGAAACGGTAACGGGTATTGCTCTTGTTTATCACATCATTATCTGCGGCCAGTCCTACCGTTGCACTCATCAGGTAAATATTTTTACCACCATTGAAAATAACGGCACCCAAACCAAGCGAACCGTTTAAAAAATTGCGGGTATTATTTATAAATCCAAAAGTTGAAGAAGTAGTCTGTACATCGGCCTGTAAAGAAGTTTCGTAAAAATGGCCCGATCCATTACCCCTGTTACCAAACAAAGGAATTTTTGCATTGAGGCCTACTGCATTATATTTATAACCACCATTGGCATTTTTAAATTTACGTTCGGGTTCAAGGGTATAGGATATACCAATACTGCCATTGCTCAATAATGATACGCCTCCCTGAGCAATAGCTTTTGCAGAAAGGAGAATCAGCATTGAGCCAAGTAATAAATTTTTATGCATGATTGCTATATGGATATTACCACGTGTTTGTAATATAGGGATTTATGCGCAGCCGGGTAACTGCATGGATGATTAGTCTTAAAAAGAGTCATACTACTAAAAATAAAAAGATGCTACAGCTAACAAAGGTTTCCATAGATTCTTGTTTATTAATCTGTATCATCACCGTCAAAAAAATTAAATCTTAGTACCCTATGCGATAAAGGTCTGTATGAAAAAGACTATTTTTAAACAAATAAACTATCTAACCACCCAGGTAAATTTTACCAGCAATTAATTTGCTTTATACCGGGTTCAGATGAGTACATTCATACGATTATAATCATATACAAATGGATTTTCCGGAAGAAATAAATCTAACACCAGATGAGTTAAAAATTATGCAGGCACAAAAACTGCAGGCTCTATTGGTATATCTTTCCAACCACTCCCCTTTTTACCGGGAATTGTTTACAAAACACAAGGTTGATATTAGTACCATCAAAAGCATCAGTGACCTTTCCCGGGTGCCTACAACAGGTAAAGAGGACCTTCAGCAACGGAATGAAGATTTTTTATGCGTATCCCCCAATAAGATCATTGAATATGCGTCCACATCAGGAACTTTAGGCAGCCCGGTTACAATTGCATTAACAGAAACCGATCTCAACCGCCTGGCTTATAATGAGTATTGTTCCTTTGTTTGTGCAGATGGGTCGGGGGATGATATTTACCAGTTAATGCTTACACTTGACAGGCAATTCATGGCAGGAATCGCTTATTATTCGGGATTGCGCAAACTGGGTGCAGGCATTATCAGGCTGGGCCCAGGTGTCCCATCATTACAATGGGAAACAATCCAGCGGTTGAAGCCCACCGCTATCGTGGCCGTACCTTCCTTTATTCTTAAGCTCATTCAATTTGCCAGTGACAATCATATAAATCTTAACCAATCATCTGTTAAAAAAGCAATTTGTATTGGTGAAAACATACGCAATCCAGATTATTCATTGAATATCCTCGGTAAAAAAATAACAGAAAGCTGGAACATAAGGCTCTATTCAACCTATGCCTCTACTGAAATGCAAACAGCCTTTACAGAATGTCATGAAGGCCGCGGCGGGCACCTGCAACCGGAATTGCTTATTGTAGAACTGCTGGATGAGAATAACCAACCTGTGGCACCCCAAATACCAGGAGAAGTAACCATTACCACACTTGGTGTTGAAGGCATGCCGCTTTTACGTTACAAAACAGGTGATATCTGCATGTATGATGATCGCTTTTGTGCCTGTGGCCGTGCCAGCCTCCGCTTATCGTCCGTTATTGGCCGTAAAAAACAAATGATCAAATTTAAAGGCACCACCTTATACCCTTCTGCCATCTTTGACCTGCTGAATGAGATGGAGGATATACTTGATTTTATTGTTGAAGTTTCTTCCAACGAAATCGGTTTAGATGAAGTAGTGCTTCACCTGCTGCAAGCCAGTAACAGTGAGGCCTGCGACCGGCGGATAAGGGCCGATTTACAAGCCCGGCTGCGCGTTAGTCCTTCCATTGTATATGTTGATGCCGATACCCTTCAAAAAATGCATTCTTCAGAATCAAGCCGAAAAACGGTCAAATTTATAGACCGGCGGAAATAAGAGGTGAGACTGG
>JAYTOS010000443.1:0-3357 GCA_043747705.1 Bacteroidota bacterium | reverse complement strand
AGTCAATTTTTTGGGATGCTGACAGAAACTTTAGTTCCTGTTCCGACCTCAGTTTCAATGTGCAAATGGCCATTTAATGCAAGGATACGTTCACGAATGGCAATCAATCCAAAAGATTTTTTCTGCTGCTCCTTTTGAAAACCTTTTCCGTTATCACATATAACCAGTAAAATATTATTTTCAGTCATTTTTTTTATAACGGTAACCTCTGTTGCACCGGCATGCTGAGAAATATTTAAGAGTGCTTCCTGGCAAATACGAAATAGGGCTGTTTTGATCTCGACGGATAAACCTTCATCATCCTCTGCCTGCTCAAATACACAAGGGATATTGTTGGAAGATGTGAATTTTTTACACTGCCATTCCAGTGAAGCATTTAGTCCCAGTTCATCTATCATACTGGGCCGTAATGAAGATGCAATCTTTCTGATCGTATTGATGATCAGTTTTGCCGTATCAGATGCATGGGCTATCCGGCTCTTCTGTATTTCTGAGGCGTCTGACAGATTGATCGCGAGCCAGTCAATATCCATTTTTAATACGGCCGTCAACTGGCCCAGCTCTTCCTGCACTTCCCTTGCCAGAAACTTACGCTCTTCTTCACGTACATTTTGCAGGTGAATAGAAAGATCCTTCAACTCATTGTTCTTATCCCGTAAAGCTTCTTCTACTTTTTTTAGTTTCAGGCAGTTTTTTATTCTGGCCAGTAATTCTTTATGGTCAAAAGGTTTTACGAGATAATCATCTGCCCCCAGTTCAATGCCTTCTGCCACCCGAACGGGACTAATCTCCATCCCTGATACCAATATGATCTTAATACCGATACAGTCAGGGTTTGCTTTAATCTGACTACACAATTCCAGTCCCGAATAGTCCGGAAGGATCACATCCAATAAGATTACATCGGGCTTATGTTTACCTACAGCCGTAAGCGCATCTTCGCCACAGGTGGCAATATCAATATCAAATCCCTCTTTTTTAAGAATTATCTGATACAGCTTAATAATCACGGGGTCGTCATCAACCACTAATATTCTATCCATTTTTGTTGCCTGTTAAAAATTCAAAATGATGTGAACCGGGCGTAACAGGATAAGGATTTATACAGGTATACGATAAATATAGAGAAAATGTTCTATTCGCCAAGTTTACCAAAAGCAGGTATGAAAAATAGCATTTATAAACCAAAAAGCGCTTTTAGACCTTATTTTCAAAATAAGGTATTTCGTCCTTTGCTACCCTCTCTTTCTGGTTCCAATAGGCGAGTGTTACTATATGGCCATCGGGTGTTTTTAATAAGCGCCCGAATATGGCATTGATAGCATTAAACATAACATCCGTAACCCCTACAGTGAAGGTTTCCGGAGCTGCTACAGCGATTTGTATAATAGTGTCTGCTGAAGTTTCCGTAACAGGTGCAGGCACCACTTTGGGGGGCGGGCTTGCCTGTAGTACCACTGTATATTTATTGAATTCTAATAATTGTTTTAGAAAATCAACCCTTTCTTTTACAGTATTCTTCTCTACAACAGCACATTTTATGCCATCAAGGTCTTCAAATTCATGGTTTTTATTAATGGCCATAGAGGTACTAATTAAAAGCCCGGGCTTAATGAATAAATATAATCGTAAATACTACTCCATAAACCCGTTACAATAATTCCGGCAACACATATATACAGGGCCAGTTTTGGCAAAGCCGGAACAGCTAACTTTTGAACAGGTTTGTCATTGGCATCCATAAAAATGGCTTTCACTACCCGCAGATAATAATAAAATGAAATGACCATATTTAATGCCGCGATAGTAATTGGCCAGTAGCTTCCATTAGCCGAACCCGCCATCAGCAAAAAAAACTTACCAAAAAATCCAGCGGTTGGCGGTACACCGGCCAATGAAAACAAAGCAACGGTTAGCACCCATGCCAGCATGGGGTTGGTAGTGTAGAATGCTTTATAATCACTGATCTTTTCTTTACCTGTTACCGCACTCACCAACGACACCACCCCAAATGCTGCAAGGTTAGAGAATACATAGATCAATATAAAATAAACAACAGACGCGGTGCCTGCCTGTGAACTCCCGGAAATACCGATCAAAATAAAACCTACCTGTGCAATGGAAGAAAAAGCCAGGAACCGTTTAAAATTATCCTGCCGAAGTGCAAACAGGTTACCAATGATAATGGTAAGTAATGCCAGCAAAAAGAGCAGGTTATACCAAAGTTCTGCCAAAGATCTGAAGGTTGTATATAGAACAGATACAAAAACAAATAACACCGCAGCTTTGGAAACCACAGATAAAAAAGCAGTGACAGCTACCGGCGCTCCTTCGTATACATCAGCTGTCCATAAATGAAAAGGTACAGCAGATATTTTAAATGCAAAGCCGGATATCAATAAAATAAAAGCAAATACCTGTAAGGGGTTATAACCCATTTGTGAAGATAATTCTGATAAGGTTAAGGTACCTGTTGTACCATACACTAATGAAATACCCAATAACAGTAATCCCGATGAAAAGGCTGAAGATATAATCAGTTTCATAGCCGCTTCGGATGATTGCCGTTTTGACAAATCAAAATTGGCGGCTGCCGCTAACGGTATGGTTGACATTTCGAGGCCAAGATAAAACATCAACAAATTACCGCTTGAAATCATAAAGAACATACCCAATAAAGCAGAGAGCAGAAGTATATAAAACTCAGTTACATGTTTATGTGTTTTTAACCAGCTATAAGATTGCAGAGAGATGATCCAGATAGCAAGGTTCAAAATATTTTTCTCCAGAACGATTAATTTATTGGTCCGGAACATATCGCTGAAAAGGGTTCCTTCCGTGCTACAAAAAAAACCAGCAGCGAGATTGAGTAACAAAAGCAGGTTGATGAGCATGAGGATACTTTCATTAGTTCTATCCTTACCCAACTTGATGATAAGCAACCCTAAAATGATTGCTGCGGTCAATAATTCCTGTCTTAGTAATATGAAGAAATCAGTTAACATCATTCATGCTATTTTAGGGTAATGGCTTTTCCAACCTGTTGCATTATATTTTCTGTTCCCGGACCTATCAGTTGATTAATCAAAAACGGAGCAACGCCTATGATAACAATACCTATGACCAAAATAGCTGCTGCTAATTTTTCATTCCAGGTAGCATCGGTTAGATGCGTATAAGAATCACTGATGGGGCCCATAACAGTTTTTCCGGCAGCACGCAAAATATATACCGCCGTTACCACGATCGAGGCGCAGGCCAATATGGTTGCGAGGCGATACATGGTATCAGGGTTTTGCCAGGAACCCATGAAAACAGTCATTTCAGCAACAAACCCGCTAAACCCCGGTAACCCTA
>JAYTOS010000442.1:0-1185 GCA_043747705.1 Bacteroidota bacterium | reverse complement strand
TTGCATTATTTCCGGGGTCATAAAATTTAGTGCCGGCTAATTTATCAGGTAAATATTCCTGTTCAATAAAATTACCTTCTCCCTGGTGTGAGTATTGATAACCTTTACCATAATTCATATCTTTCATAAGTTTGGTAGGGGCATTGCGTATATGCAGGGGTACGGGTAAGTCACCTTGTTGCTGAACAGCACTGAGTGCCGCACCAATAGCCACAACCGCTGCATTGCTTTTGGCAGATGAAGCCAAATAAGTGGCACATTGTGATAAAATAATCTGACTTTCGGGATACCCGATTTTAGAAACTGCATCAAACGTGGCATTGGCTAATAACAATGCATTGGGGTTGGCATTGCCAACATCTTCACTCGCAAAGATCAGCATTCGGCGGGCGATGAATTTTACATCTTCTCCGCCTTCTATCATCCTTGCCAGCCAGTAAACCGCAGCATTAGGGTCGCTGCCACGCATACTTTTTATAAAAGCGGAAATGATATCATAATGTTGCTCGCCTTGTTTGTCGTATAAAGCTATTTTTTTCTGGGCTACCTGCATCACCATTTCATTGGTAATACTTACAGTTTTGGAAAGCTTAGGACTGTCTGAAAGCTGCGTTTGTACAACAAGGTCAAACAGGTTAAGCAGTTTCCTGCCATCACCCCCACTGATATTAATCAATGCTTCTGTTTCTTTCAACTCAATATCCAGCCCCTTGAATGTCTCGTCTTTCTCAATGGCCTGTGCAAGTAATTTGATAAGGCCTTTTTCCTGTAAGGCTTTTAATACATATACTTGGCAACGGCTGAGCAAGGCACTATTTACTTCGAAGGAAGGGTTTTCGGTGGTGGCACCGATGAGTGTGATAATACCTTTTTCCACAGCCCCCAATAATGCATCCTGCTGCCCTTTGTTGAAACGGTGGATCTCATCAATAAATAAAATGGTACTGTATGCTGTTTGGCTTCTTCTATTACTTCGCGTACTTCTTTTACCCCGCTGCTGATGGCACTGAGCTGAAAATAAGGCACCTGTAAAGCATGGGCAATAATATTGGCTATGGTAGTCTTACCAACTCCGGGCGGCCCCCATAAGATTATAGATGGTATCCTGCCCTGCTCAATAGAGGTTCTTAAAATACTTCCTTTGCCGGTAAGGTGTTCCTGACCTACCAGGTCGTCCAGCGTTTC
>JAYTOS010000441.1:0-7318 GCA_043747705.1 Bacteroidota bacterium | reverse complement strand
GTACTTGATTTTGCCCGTAAAAAAGATTAATTTAATTCTATAAACCAGTTATATGGCACGGGTTAGTTTAGATGTTCCAACCGAAAAAATGCAATCTTTTATTCAGGCAGTATTGAATTTAGGCATTGATACCCGCGATATGATCAACCATCAATACGCGAAAAACTTACTCCGCAAAAAACGCTTGTCCAATTCATTAAAAAAAATCTCTTCCAGTTTTATTTTATTTGACTGGGAGTTCTTCAGCAATGAGCTGGAATATGAATAATCAGCTATTGATATTTGTTTGATTGCTGTTACCTTCTTGATTTATTTATTACCCAACCGAAAATGGATAGTTGATTCAGGCATTATTCCCGTAATTAGTAAGCTTTAATCATTCATTACTAATTAGCCCATTATAGTATTAACTCCCTCTACTTAGTTACTTTTGTTCTTATGCAAAAAATACTGGTCATTCAAACGGCTTTTATCGGGGATGTGGTATTAGCCACGGGCCTGCTTGAAAAATTGCATGCACAATGGCCGGAGGCTTCCCTGGATATATTAGTAAGAAAGGGGAATGAATCACTTTTTCACCAACACCCATTTATACATGAAGTGTTGGTATGGGATAAAAAAAGGAAGAAGTATCAGCAACTTTTGGCGATACTTAAAAAAATAAGATCAGAAAGATATCATAAGGTGATCAATGTGCAGCGCTTTGCTGCAACAGGTTTGCTTACTGCTTTATCAAAAGCAAAACAAACAATCGGGTTCGATAAAAATCCATTCAGTTTTTTATTTTCAGATGTGGTGCGGCATCTGGTAAGTGAAGGGAACCATACCCTGCATGAAATAGAGCGTAACCACCAACTGATCCTTTCATTTACCGATGCAAAAGCGGCAAAACCAAAATTATACCCAACGGATAGTGATGCATCGTTTGTGTGGCAATGGAAACAAAAACCATACATCTGTATTGCACCTGCTTCTGTCTGGTTTACCAAGCAGTTTCCTGCTGATCAATGGGCACATTTTATTGATGTATTACCAAAAGAAATAACGGTTTATCTGATAGGTGGAGCGGGAGATCATTCATTATGCGAAAATATACGTTCCCATTCCCCGCATATTTCGGTTATTAATCTTACCGGCCAGCTTAATTTTTTGCAATCGGCTGCATTAATGAAAGATGCAGTGATGAATTATGTAAATGATTCTGCCCCCATGCATTTTGCTTCTGCGGTAAATGCCCCGGTTACTGCAGTGTATTGCTCAACCATCCCTGCGTTTGGGTTCGGGCCTTTGTCGGATAGCAGTCATGTAATAGAAGTTACTGAGCCACTGAGTTGCCGCCCCTGTGGATTACATGGCAGGAAAAAATGCCCGCTTGTACATTTCAATTGTGCAAAGTTGATTACCAGTTCCCAATTATTAGCCGTATTGCCCCGCTGAACCAAATAAACAAACACCCTTACATTTGCAGCAATGCAGATAGTTTATACTGATAAAGAATCCCTTGTTTTTGAAAAGATAGCTACGGCTGCTGAAGTATTGCAGGTGCCCTGTTACCTGATTGGCGGTTTTGTGCGTGATAAGATCATAGGGAGGCCCACCAAAGATGCCGATATTGTGTGCATGGGAGATGGGATTGAACTGGCACATGCCGTGGCCGAATCATTTCAACCTAAACCCGTAGTGGCGTATTTTAAAACCTTTGGCACCGCACAGATTAAATTGCCCTATCTGGAAGTAGAATTTGTTGGCGCGCGTAAGGAGAGTTATATGCATAACAGCCGTAAACCCGAAGTGGTGGCTGGTTCTATTGAGGACGACCAGAACCGAAGGGATTTTACCATTAATGCACTTGCCATCAGTTTGAATAAACATGATTTCGGTCAATTGATTGATCCTTTTAACGGGTTGCAGGATATTGAACGGAAGATCATACAGACTCCGCTGGCACCATTGCAGACTTTTAGCGACGACCCGTTACGTATGATGCGTGCCATCCGTTTTGCCGCACAACTGCATTTTACAATAGCACCAGAAACATTCCAGGCAATCAGTGATAACGTACAGCGTATAAAAATTGTTTCACAGGAAAGGATTACGGATGAATTGAATAAAATCATGTTATGTGATAAGCCGTCGGTGGGCTGGGACCTGCTTTTCAGGAGTGGGTTATTGCAACTGATTTTTCCGCAGATGGTTGATCTGTACGGGGCTGAATATGTGGATGGTAAAGGGCACAAAGATAATTTTTACCATACACTGCAGGTGCTGGATAATATTTCAGCCAACACAGATGATCTATGGCTGCGTTGGGCGGCGCTGCTGCACGATATTGGTAAACCCGCTACCAAACGATTTGAAGAAGGGCATGGCTGGACCTTTCATGGCCATGAAATAGTAGGGGCAAGGATGGTACCGAAAATATTCACCAAACTCAAATTGCCGCTGAATGAAAAAATGAGATTTGTACAGAAACTGGTGATGCTGCATTTGCGGCCCATCTGTCTTACAAAAGAAAATATAACCGACAGTGCCATCCGCCGTTTATTATTTGATGCAGGGGAAGATATAGACCTGCTGATGATGCTTTGTGAAGCAGATATTACCAGTAAAAATGCCAATAAAGTTAAGCGGTACCTGCAAAATTTTGAATTGGTCCGTAACCGTTTGCAGGAGGTGGAAGCCAATGACCAGATACGAAACTGGCAACCACCCATATCCGGGGAAATGATCATGCAGAAATTTGGCCTGCAGCCCGGACGGCCCGTTGGTATGATCAAAGATGCCATCCGCGAAGCCATACTGGATGGGCTAATACCGAATAATTACGAAGCCGCTTACCAATTTATGCTGGAAAAAGCAGCCGAACTGAATTTGCAGGCGGTTGAATAAATTGTATTTTAGCAAACTTTTTAGAGTTGCGGGTTGTAAGGTTGGTGGGTTATTACCTACTGCTAAACAATCAAAAAAACGATAACCCGATAACCTGCAACCTTACAACCCGCAACAAAAAATCAAACCACCCGAATGGCCATATTAAAATTCAGGATTTATTTAGAAGAAGACGACGCTGTTTACAGGGATATTGTGATCAGGCATACACAAAATTTCCAGGACCTGCATTTCGCGATTTTGAAAGCGTATGAATTTGATTCGAAGCATAAAGCTACTTTTTTCCGCAGCAATGATCATTGGCAGCGGGGAAGAGAAATTAGTTTTGAACGCTATGATAAACCCTATGTAGTAGAACCACTGTTAATGACAGATATTACCATAGGCTCTGAAATACGCGATACCAACCAGAAATTTGTATATGAATATGATTTTGAAAAACACTGGCTTTTCCTGGTGGAGTTGATTAATGTAAGTAAGGAAGAAAGCAGTAAGACCGTTTATCCATCAGTATCCCGAACAGAAGGCATCGGCCCGCAACAATACGGTACCAAAAGTTTATTGGGTGATAAGTTTGCCGATATAGAAGAGAAGTATGATCTATCTGAAGCAACTGATGGGTTTGGCACAGAAGGCGAAGAGGGCGAAAAGGACCCTGATGCTGATGAAACGACTACAGAGGAAGAGAACATGGGAGAGGAGTTTTAATAATAGTGCGCATAGAAAATAATTTTGAAACCAACCGCGAAAGTGTGTTGGTTTTCTTTTCAAAAAACAAATCCCTTTCTGTGGGGGTTGATTGCTGAAAACAAGTCGCCTGTAACCGGCGGTGGTAAAGAGAGGCACAAAAACTATGAAAGATCAAAAGGAATCAACAGTCATTATTTTTGCGGGCCCTACTGCCGTCGGCAAAACATCATTCGCAATTGCCCTGGCAAAACATTATCAAACTGATATCATCTCAGCCGATTCACGGCAGTGTTACCAGGAAATGAAAATTGGCGTAGCAAGGCCATCTGCAGAAGAACTGGCAGCAGTAAAACATTATTTTATCGCATCACACAGTGTTACCGATGATCTGAATGCGGGTAGTTTTGAAAAGTATGCATTGGCCGCCGCAGATGAAATTTTTCAGAAAAATAAAATAGCTGTCATGGTGGGTGGCACCGGTTTGTACATCAAAGCTTTTTGTGATGGGATAGATCCGATGCCGGTTGTACCTGAAGAGATACGTAAAGAAGTGATTGACGGGTATAACAATAAAGGATTGATCTGGCTGCAAAAGGAACTGCAACAAAAAGATCCCGAATTTTGGAATGTGGCCGAACAACAAAACCCGCAACGCTTAATGCGGGCATTGGAAGTATTATATGCCACCGGTCAATCCATTATGATTTATCGAATAGAAAAAAAAGTGAATCGGCCTTTCAATATCATTAAAATAGGCTTGGAATTACCCAAAGACCAGCTACATGCGCATATCAATACCCGTGTTGACCAGATGGTTGGATCAGGGCTGCTGGATGAAGTAAAATCGCTGCTTCCCTTCAGAACATATAATGCATTACAGACAGTAGGCTATCGTGAATTATTTGATCACCTTGATGGGAATACCAGCCTGGACCAGGCCGTAACAAATATTAAAACAAATACCCGGCAATATGCCAAGCGGCAAATGACTTGGTTTAAAAAAGATGCAGCCATACAATGGTTGCCGGCTTCACATGATAGTCTCAACGTTGTTACAGCAATGGTATAATGATCGAGTTTTATTGTGTATTTCCTGTTTTATTTCACTATTGGCAGAAAACAATACCTGCTGTTAGAAGAGAACAAAGAAAATATCTTCTACTAAAACGCACAACAAAATTTATTTTATCTGACCGCTGAAGCCATTTCAGTGGTTTTTATTTGAAAAAGGAGTCCTTACCTTTCATAACTGAAGCAATACTGTATGCCAAAACTTTTTTTTGTTTTAGTGATCGGTTTATTCCCGGGTATGATTTCTTTTGGTCAGCAGACGCTTAAGGGAAGAATCATTACTTCTGATACACATCAACCTGTTATTTCAGCCAATGTATTTTTAAGCAATACATCTGTAGGAACTATTTCAGATGGGAACGGCGTGTTTAGTATTAACCGGTTCCCCGAAGGCAGGTTCGATCTCATTATTTCTTTTATTGGATATGAAACCTATATCACAACACTGCAATCCAATCATTTACCCGCTAACCTGGAAGTAGTTTTAAAACCTAAAATAAATGAATTACAAGAAGTGACTGTTGAGCCTTATGAAAAAAATGGATGGGATAGGTGGGGATCTTTTTTCATAGAAAATTTTATTGGCAGTTCTGCATTTGCAGCCGATTGTAAACTGCAGAACCACGGGATGGTTAAATTTAGGTTTAACAAAAAGCAAAACACACTAAAAGCATTTGCAGATGAGCGGTTAGTGATTGAAAACAAAGCACTTGGCTATCTTATAAAATACGAACTCATAAGGTTCGAATACAATTTTACTACCAAGATGTTATATTACCAGGGTTACCCGCTTTTTGAAGAAATGGAAACAGGGCGTAACGGCCTTAAAAAAAGATGGATGCACAACAGGGAAGGTGCTTATTACGGATCAATGATGCATTTCATGCGTTGTGTTTACCGGAATAAGTTGATTGAGGGAGGCTTTGAAATCCGAAAACTGATTGTGTTATCTGAAGCAGAAAAAAAACGGGTGAAAGCAATCTATCAATCCCAATTCACTAAGTCTGTTGGAGAAAGAAAAACTTTTATTATTACTAAAAATATGGGTATGGAGAATGAAGATTCTGCCGCATACTACCGTAAAGTAATACAGCAACCGGATGAGATGAGTGTGTTGATCAATAAAATTTTACCCGGCGACAGTATTGCCTATGCAATAGATACGATTACTGCCGGATTGAAATTTACAGATCATTTGCAGGTGCGGTACCCGGGTAAAATGTTTCCTGATGAATACGGACGATCTTCTTTACATTCTGTTAATAAAGGCCCGATCACATCTGAAATTTTTTTAAGTTCCGGTAACCCCGTTGTGGTATTGGCGAACGGAAGTTATTTTCAGGGGATAGACCTTATTTCCTCAGGCTATTGGGCATGGTCGGAAAAAATAGCTTCCATGTTACCCTTTGACTATTGGCCGCCACCAAAAAAATAAAGCCCCAACCGTAAGTTGAGGCTTTAGACAAATAGGTGCGATGGCTCATTAAACAATCAACAATGCATCTCCATAACTGAAGAAACGGTATTTATCTTTAATGGCTTTTTTATAAGCTTCCATAGCCAGGTCATAACCGGCAAATGCACAGGTCATGATGAGTAAACTGGTCTTGGGCAAATGAAAATTGGTAACCAGACTATCAGCCACATTAAATTTATAAGGCGGGTGAATAAAGTGATTGGTCCAGCCCTCACTTGGTTTTAATAATTTTTGCGCGGTGAAACTGCTTTCCATGGCACGCATGGTGGTGGTACCGATAGAACAGATGCGGTGGCCGGTTTCTTTTGCTTTGTTTACGATGCTGCAGGCCTGTTCATCAATGGCGTAATATTCTGCATCCATTTTATGTTTACTCAGGTCTTCTACTTCAATCGGGCGGAAGGTACCCAGGCCGGTATGCAAAGTAACTTCTGCAAAACGGATACCCTGAATTTCACAACGCTTAATCAATTCCTTGCTAAAGTGTAAACCTGCAGTAGGGGCGGCTACAGCACCTTCATGCTTGGCATAAACAGTCTGGTAACGTTCTTTATCTTCTTCATCAGGCTTGCGCTTGATGTATTTTGGTAAAGGTGTTTCACCTAAATGTTCCAGCATTTTTTTAAAACTTTCATCATCATCATCCCATAAAAAACGAATGGTACGGCCACGGCTGGTGGTGTTATCAATTACTTCAGCTACCAATTCTTCATTTTCGCCAAAGTATAATTTATTACCCACACGTATTTTTCTTGCAGGATCAACAATCACATCCCATAAACGGTTGGGTTTGTTCAGTTCACGAAGCAGGAAAACTTCGATCTTGGCTCCGGTCTTTTCTTTACGGCCATACATCCTTGCCGGAAATACTTTTGTGTTGTTTACAACAAAAACATCCTTATCATCATAATACTCTAAAATGTCGCGGAAATGTTTGTTTTCCATATGCCCGCTCTTACGGTCAACAACCATCATTCGGCTGTCTTCCCTTCTCTTGGTCGGGTTCTGGGCAATCAGGTTCAGTGGAAGGTCAAACTTGAATTGTGATAATTTCATGTGTCTAATCTTGTTTTATATGATAGCCACATTCAGTTGTATACACGCCAAAGGCGGGAGGTACTAACTTCATGTTACGGCATGAATTTCAGAAGTCGGCAAAGGTAAGGTAACGAAGGCAATACGCCAATTTAC
>JAYTOS010000440.1:0-1534 GCA_043747705.1 Bacteroidota bacterium | reverse complement strand
AAACTATTTAAGCAACCTATATTTTTTTATTCGGTTACCTAAGATGACTTCTTGCAAAATAATGATTTCGTAAGTTTTTATTACTCGTTTATGCTCCTCAGGGTATTTTTTTTTGTGGAAATCTTTGTATAAATCATTGTGTAAATGGATAGGGTTTAATTGCCTTAAACCCTTGATTTTACTTATATTTGCGTGAATACAGATTTTGATAATCTTAAAGAGAATTTCCCTTAATTATGAGTACAGAAATTGAACAAGTAATGCCAGTAGAAATTCCATCTGTTACTGGTGGATATGAAGCAGACAGCATACAGGTTTTAGAAGGTTTGGAAGCGGTACGCAAGCGGCCGGCTATGTATATTGGTGATATTGGTGTAAAAGGACTGCATCACCTGGTATATGAGGTGGTAGAT
Source organism: Bacteroidota bacterium (assembly GCA_043747705.1). Classification (GTDB taxonomy): domain Bacteria; phylum Bacteroidota; class Bacteroidia; order Chitinophagales; family Chitinophagaceae; genus Sediminibacterium. Next base: position 1,121 of record JAYTOS010000440.1, on the reverse strand, counting down.
AATTCCATTGATGAAGCATTGGCTGGCTACTGTAAAAATATAACCGTAACCATCAACGAAGACAATTCGATAATAGTAGAGGATGATGGCCGTGGAATTCCTACTGGTATGCATACCAAAGAAAACCGCAGTGCATTAGAAGTGGTAATGACCGTTTTGCATGCCGGAGGCAAATTCGACAAAGGATCGTATAAAGTATCTGGTGGTTTGCATGGCGTTGGTGTTAGTTGTGTTAATGCTTTAAGTATTAAACTGCAGGTTACCGTTAAAAGAGACGGCAAAAAATATGAACAGGAGTATTCCAAAGGGGTGCCACAATATTCTGTAAGGGAAATTGGTACATCAGATACTACAGGAACAAGGGTTCATTTTTGGCCTGATATGAGCATATTTACAGAAAGTGTTTACAAACGTGAAATACTGGAAGGCCGCTTAAGGGAACTTGCATTTTTAAATAGAAAGATCACAATCATTCTGAATGACCTTAGGGAAAAAGAAGATGATGGAAGCATGTACACCAAAACATTTTACAGCGAAGGTGGTATTGTAGAATTTGTAGAAATGCTTGATAAAAACGCTAACCGCAATGCACTTTTGCCAACAGTAATTTATTGCGATGGCCACGATGTTAATAGCAATGTGATAGTTGAAGTTGCCATGATGTACAATACCGGTTACCAGGAACATCTTTTTAGCTACGTCAATAATATTAATACTATTGAAGGAGGAACACATGTGGCAGGTTTCCGTCGTTCCATCACCCGGGTTTTTAAAAGCTATGGTGAAAAAGAAGGCATGTTTGAAAAAGCAAAAGTGCAGATTGAAGGCGATGATTTCAGGGAAGGACTAAGTGCCATTATTTCTGTAAAAGTACCGGAGCCACAATTTGAAGGGCAAACTAAAACCAAATTGGGAAACAGTGAAGTTATGGGCGTGGTTGATAGTACTTTAAGCCGTGTACTGGTAGCTTACCTGGAAGAAAATCCCAAAGACGCCAAAACCATTATTCAAAAGGTAATACTTGCTGCACAGGCAAGAGCTGCTGCTAAAAAAGCCCGTGAAATGGTGCAGCGTAAAAGTGTACTCACGGGTGGTGGCCTGCCGGGCAAACTGGCCGATTG
>JAYTOS010000439.1:0-5553 GCA_043747705.1 Bacteroidota bacterium | reverse complement strand
TTCATACCAAACTGGATGCAAAGTTTGACTATAGCAAATCATACCTGAATGGCAGGGTCTGGATTACTTTGAAACCACATTTCTATGCAACCGACTCTTTGCGGCTCGATGCCAAAGGGATGAACATTAATATAGTAGCATTAGTAAAAGCAGGCAAAAATATCCCGCTTACATATACTTACGACAGTATGTTCCTGGATATTAAGCTGGACAAAAGCTACAAACGCGATGAAACCTATACAGTGTATATTGATTATACCGCTAAACCCGATGAGTATCAGTCTGAAGGGAGTGCCGCTATCACAGATGCAAAAGGTTTGTATTTCATCAATCCAAAAGGGGAAGATAAAACAAAGCCTACACAAATATGGACCCAGGGTGAAACAGAAGCCACCTCTGTATGGGTTCCTACTATTGACAAGACCAACCAGAAAACGACACAGGAATTTAATCTAACAGTACCGGTTAAATATGTTACCCTTTCCAATGGTAAAATGGTATCTCAGAAAACCAATGGAGATGGTACTAGGACTGATACCTGGGTGATGGAACTGCCACATTCGCCTTATCTGTTCTTTATTGGCGTTGGAGATTATGCCATCGTGAAAGACAGCTATAAGGGTAAAGAAGTAAATTATTATGTTGAGAAACCTTATGAAAAAGTTGCCCGTAAAATTTTTGGCTATACCCCGGAAATGATGAAATTCTTTTCGGAAAAGGTAACAGGTGTTGAATACCCCTGGGTGAAATACAGCCAGATCGTTGGCCGCGACTATGTGAGTGGTGCGATGGAAAATACCACCGCCACCTTACACCAGGAAAGTGCCCAGCAGGATGCGCGTGAACTGCTTGATGGAAATAACTGGGAAAGTACTGTTGCACATGAATTGTTTCACCAATGGTTTGGTGATTATGTTACCGCCGAAAGCTGGAGTAACTTAACCGTAAATGAAAGTTTTGCCGATTACAGTCAGTTGTTATGGCTTGAGTATAAATATGGTGCCGATGAAGCAGGTTTCGAAAATTTCAATGAGATGAACCAATACCTGGGACGTGCTGGTGAAAAAAATAAAGACCTGGTTAGGTTTTTTTATAATGATAAGGAAGATATGTTTGACCTGGTAAGTTACCAGAAAGGTGGCCGCATCTTACACATGCTCCGAAATTTTGTGGGTGATGATGCTTTCTTCAAATCATTGAATGAATACCTGACTGCAAACAAATTCGGAAATGGAAGTGCTGTTAAATTACGCCTTGCTTTTGAAAAAATAACCGGTAAGGACCTCAACTGGTTCTTTAACCAGTGGTATTTTGGCAGCGGGCATCCGAAATTAGAAATCAGTTATGGATATGATGCCCCAACACAAACATCCAAAGTATATATTAAACAAACACAAACCGGCGACAAACTTTTTAAATTGCCGGTTGCCATAGATGTTTACAATGGCAGTAACAAAAAACGATATACCGTTTGGGCTGAAAATAAAGCAGATACTTTTTCTTTCCCGGTTTCATCCAAACCAGACCTTATCAATGTTGATGCTGATAAGATAATACTTGCAGAAAAGAAAGATGATAAAACACTGGCTGAATATATTCATCAATACACCTATGCCGGCAAATATTTAGACAGAAGGGAGGCGCTTGAATTTGCCGCAAAAAATATCAGCGATGCTGCTGCCTATAATTTATTGGTTAAAGCTTTGAGCGACCCTTATTACCGGATACGGGCAAGGGCCATCAATAATTTCGGTACAACTAAATTAGATTCAGTTGCTATCAGCAAAATGGAGGCCATTGCGAAAACAGATGACCACCGTGTTGTAAGGGCCGCCGCTATTGATGTATTGGCCAAACTAAAGAATGAAAGTTATAAAGATTTTTTTCTACAATCGCTTAAGGATTCCTCTTACTCAGTAGCCGGTGCAGCTTTAGAAGCTTTGGGCGAAATTGACGGAAACCAGGCCTTTGCTTTGGCAAATACATTGGCTAAAGAAACATCTAAAGCCCGGTTAACTTCTGCCATTACCAATGTAATCATCAAATATGGCGATGAAACTGCTTTTGATTTCATTGCAGGCAAGTTTGAACAAATGCCTCTTTCGCAGGCTAAATTCACAGCCATTGGTTCTTTTGCAGAATTTTTAGGTAAAGTAACCAACATGCAGAACTTCAAAAAAGGTGTTGATCTGATTGTGAAATTCAGGGATGATATCCCACAACAAGCCCGGATCCAAACAGATCCTTTTATTAATGGCATTGCATTAAAAGGGATTATTGATAAGAAAGAAGCAGCGGGTGCCAAAGAAATGGCCGATTATGTAAAATCGAAATTGCCGTTGGATAAAAAATAATTATCAACCGGATTAAAAGTAAAATGAAAAGCCATCCCATTGCAGGGGTGGCTTTTTTGGTTGATGTTGGGAATGAAAGCCGGTACAAGGTATTACAAGATTACTCTTTTGTTGATTTTTGAATAATGCCAGCTAAACTTTTTGTAATACTCGATTAACAACTGTTTTTGGTCAGGCTACTCTATATATTCAGAAGATTATATTTTCACGCAAAGACGCTTAAGATGCAAAGACGCAAAGATATGCCTGGGGTCTTATTATTTTTCTTTGCGTCTTTGCGTGAATATCTTCCGAATACCTGTCATCAGGCAAATTACGGTGAGAGAACCCATAATTGTGAGCAAGGATACTGTTCGTTTATTCTACAATAGTCATAATGGTTCCTTTCACGGTAACCGGTGCATTCATACCCATCACTTCTGCTGTTCCCGACATATCAATCGATGATCTTTCACTGATCAGTAAGCCACTTCTGGTATTATATATCCTGAGAGAAGTGGTGTTGCCAGTCATTTTTTGTTTGATTTCTATTCCGCTCTGTTTGATGGTGTCACTTATTTTCAAATTAGTATTCACCGTTACTTCTACCTGCGTATTTTCGACATTTGTAATGGTATATTGATTAATCACGCTTGTTTCAGCAGAAATGATTGAATCTGCCCAATGATACCCTTTTTTTAACTGGTCCTGAGGCAATGCTAAAATTAACTTGGCTGCATCTACAGAATTATCACCGGCCAGTTGAGGTGTATAATTACAAAGTTCTGTCTTACTGATCGTTTTTCCATTTTCAACAGTTATTTCCTGGGGTTGATTCAGCATTTTAAATACTTCCGACATTTGTGGATCGTTACGGTTGCTTTCTTTATCAGAATCAAAATTTTGTTCCTGTCCCATCGCATTCACAGAACCTGTTATTCTTTTGAGGGAAGATGCCAGTGTATATCCCTTGGCATTAATTTGTTTTACTTCTATTTCAACAATACTTGTGCTATTGGTATTTACGTCAGCCTGCTGTCCCATGATAGCCATGCCGGATATTGTTTTCGTATCGGTAAGCACTTTGTATTTTTTACCCATTGCCACCCTGATATTCTGGGCATTTATTATGCCTGCAATGAGAAGGGTAACAGAGAGAAACGAAAATTTATGCATTGTACTTATTTCCGATAGTTACGTATATTTTACCAACTTCCGCCAGCGCCGCCTCCGCCGCCACTTCCGCCACCGAATCCGCCAAAGCCACCGCCGCTATCACCCCCACCCCAACCACCGCTACCTCCGCCACCACGTCCACCGCCAAGTAATGAGGACAATAATAAAGCCTGTGCCACACCACCAAATCCACTTCTGCCGCCACCCATACCCCCACCACCGCGGCCACTTCTGGCAATAATCATTATGATAACAAATACGATCACAATAAAAGTCAGGATAGAACTACCGCCGCTCCCACTCTTTCCCTGCCTTTCCGTTTTCACTTTGTATTCGCCCACAGCGGCTTTTGTTAATGCATTGATGGCATTATCAATACCTCGATAATAATTCTGTTCTTTAAATTGGGGAACGAGTTCATTCCGGTAAATACTGGATGCCACCACATCCGGAATAGCACCTTCCAGTCCGTACCCTACAGAAATCCATACTTTCCTGTCGTCAATTGCAGCGAGTATCAGTATACCGTTATTCGTTTTTTTATTTCCGATACCCCATTCACGAAAAAGTTTTACCGCGTAATCTTCAATAGCATAATCACCGAGTGTTTTTATCAGTACCACGGCGATCTGGTTGGAAGAACTATCGTCCAATGCCACCAGTTTACGTTCTAAAATTTCTACCTGCGCGGGTGATAGAACATTGGCTGCATCATTTACCAGCCTCGGGGGATTTGGTTTTGGCAATACATTCTGGCCAAAACCAATGGTGAAAGAAAAAACAATAAATAGTATGAAAACTAATTTCTTCATTAATATAGATTATTGCCGGGTAGTTTATTGCCGGTGTTGGAGTTAAACCGTTCAGGCCGCTTGAGCGTCCCGACCGGTTTAGCTACCGGTTTTACTTTCCGAATACGATATCATCAGGTAATTCATTCTTATCCATTTTATCATCATAGGGAAAATGGGTTTCCAATGCCTTCCCTATCTGATGAATCATTTCTGCAATACCTGCTGCATAATTATTCTTATTAAAATGCTGCAACATTTTTTTTACTTCCTCATTCCAGAAAACAGGACCTACTTTGGCATGGATACCTTCATCGCCATATACTGCCAGTTGCCTGTCTTTCATAGCCACATAAATCAATACTGCGTTATGTTCGGTTGTTTCGGTCATGTTTAAGGCATGAAATACTTCTTTTGCACGTAATACCGGATTTACCAGGCGGCAATGGCTTTCAACATAAATTCTTACTTCGCCACTGGTGAGGTGTTCGGCTTTTTGAATGGCCTGCACGATTAACTCCTTTTCTTCAGCAGAAAAATAATCAAGTGGTTTGCTTTTGAATAATCCGAACATGTAAACTATTTAATATCGTATTTAAGGTCGGGATTTTTATCAGCACCCGGATCAGCCTGGTAATATGCTTTCTCCTTAAATCCAAATAGGCCGGCAAAAAGGTTATTGGGGAAGGTTTTTACATTTAGATTATACGTATTTACAGCTGCGTTGTAATCACGTCGAGCCACATTGATCCTATTCTCCGTTCCTTCAATCTGCGCCTGGAAATCCTGAAAAGCTTGGGTGGTTTTGAGGTTAGGATATGCTTCGGCTACAGCCATCAATCTACCAAATGCACTTTGTAACTGGCCTTGGGCAGCCTGGTATTTTTGTAAGGTAGCTGGATCATTAATGTCAACTTTAACTTGTGTAGCACTGGCCCTTGCTGCTATCACCGCTTGTAATGTTGATTTTTCAAAATTAGCAGAAGCTGAGATTGTTTTTACAATGCTGCTATACAAATCTGTCCGGCGCTGGTAGTTTGTTTCTACATTACTCCAGGCACTTTTAACGCTTTGGTCACCTGTTACAAGGCTGTTATACTTACTGCAACCGCAACCGCCAAGTAGTAATATAAGGCCGATAATGACTATCAGTGTAATGTTTTTGGTACTCATACAATTTAGATTTAGGTGTAATTTACTTGTTTGTCGTAAAACTGGTGTGAATATTACAAAACAGGTGCCGTGCCGGAAAA
>JAYTOS010000438.1:0-1932 GCA_043747705.1 Bacteroidota bacterium | reverse complement strand
ATGTTCCGGCCACACACCAGAAATATATGTTTTTCCCTTACCCATTAGATCATCAGTGGCGATCTTCTTTGGGCCTTACATTAACCACATTACCGCAGGACATTACTGAAGAACAACATTACCGCTATCCTGCACTGGATTTTCATGTATTAAAAAAAGTAAGTAAAAACTTTTACCTCGATGGAAGGGTAAATGTGCAGGTATTTCAAAACATGGTTACAGCAGGTATCAGGTGGGCAACGCCTTTAAATGACAGGCTTTCTTTATCGTTAGGCAATGATATTGGCTGGTGGTTTGGGTCTATTAATATTTATGGATTTAACACAAAGGGGAACGGATTTCAAAATTTTCCGAACGCTTCTTTAGGGTACCGGTTTAATAAGAAAATATTATTAACTGCAAAGGGGGAGGCGATCATGAACCTTTCGGTTAATGCACGTACAGGCACCATTCCCGTAGCATCGGATTACAGGCTTTTGAGCGGCTCTTCTTTTACGATTGCCCTGGAGCAGCCATTTTTCGGGCGGAATAATTTAACCCTTGGGTTTCGAGCCATCTATACCGACTTTTTTTGGCAAACATGGTCATTGTTTGAAGTCTTCGACCGGAATATATTTTATCCGCAACTAATTATTGGCGTAACCTTATGAAAAATCTTTGCATCATATCGGTTCTGGTTATTTTTTCTATGGGTTGTAAAAAACAATTTGAAGCCCCGGTTCCCGAAACAAAATGGAGCGCGTTTGATTCGGCTATTGCAGTTTCATTATCCTACAATACCCGCCAGAAAATAGAAGGTATCTATTCTTTTACAGATGGTGCCGATGGATTTGGAGATTTCAGTGCACTTAAATGGAGTTATCTTATTAATAATACAGATACCACTTTTTACCTTTCCATGTTTTGCGAAAAACAGATAGCTTATTTTATTTGCCAGGGGAAAAGAGTGGATACCAATATATTACTGAATGGATATTGGCGTAAAATGACCAATACAGAAACAGGAAGAGTAAGGTTTACCATCAGTCAGAAAAATGGTGCGAAACACCTGCTAAGTGCGGGGCCGTTTAATATGAATACGGATAGTATACTTATTTCCGGGGCCTATGGAAACGGCAATGATATTCCCGATCAAAAGATCACTTTGAAATACAAAAGGCCTTTATATAATGCCAAACCGCTCGATATTCTTGCCGACAGGGGTGGTGGCCGTACTTCGGACCTTTTACCGGCTTCTGAAAACTCGGTTGAAATTATTAAAATGGCTTCCCGTTTCGGAGGAACCGGTATTGAAATTGATATCAGGGTGAGCAGTGATGGGGTACCTCTGCTGTTTCATGATCTCACATTGAACGAACGAATCATACAAAAAAATGGCTTATTAGGGCCTATTGAAAATTATACCTTTGCGCAACTGAATGCATTGGTTCGTTTAGAACAGGGTGAACATATTCCCAGTCTCCGCGAAGTGCTGAATACAGTGGTATATAATACCCCTTTAAATTATGTGTGGCTCGATGTAAAATACAATTCCTCCCTCCAGGCTGTACGGGATTTGCAAAAAGAATTTACACAAAAGGCCCTTGCCATTGGCCGAAAAGTTGATATAGTAATAGGCATACCCGACCAAGCAACACTGACTAACTTTTTAGCGTTAAAAGATTATAAAGAGTCACTATCCTTATGTGAAATGTCTCTGGAAGACGTACGCAATGTAAGCGCGCATTATTGGGCACCCCGGTGGACACTGGGATTACAAAATGAAATGGTGGATCAAATGCACACGGAAGGCCGTAAAGCGATAGTCTGGACATTAAATGTTCCGGGTAATGTTTTAGAATTTATGAACCAGGGCAGGTTCGACGGTATCTTATCTAATTACCCATCAATCGTGGCATACTATTATTATGCAAGGCAATAGACGAATACATA
>JAYTOS010000437.1:0-6751 GCA_043747705.1 Bacteroidota bacterium | reverse complement strand
GTCGGCAACTTTCTCATTTTTCCTGACTTCATAGCCCGAAGGTGAGAAGAATGTTACCAGAATTTTATGCCCCGGGTATTCTTTGCGGACATCTTCCAGTACAGGCAAACCCTGTTCAAATTCGCCCAGGGAAGAACTATGTATCCAGATTACAGGATGGGTGTTTTTATGAAAGGCAACGGCTAATTTTTTAAATAACCCCCTGCGACCCTTGAGCCATAGCATGGCTTTTTGATTTGAGAAACTCAGCAGCCACACAATTTTCGGATACAGCCAAATGAAAATTCGATATAAAAGCATCTGATTATAGAGGGTTGTTCATTACAAAGAAACAAATTAAAGTAGTTGTTTATCAAGCTATTGTAATATACTATTTATTGGGTAGGATAATGCTTTTTACAGTAATTTTGCCCGCCTAAACGACCAGTATATATGCGTCCGATACAAATGGTGGATACGAAATCACAATACCTGAAAATTAAAACGGAAGTGGATGCAGCTATTCAGGAAGTACTTGACAGTGCAGCATATATCAATGGCAAACCGGTTCAGGAATTTACAGCTAATCTGAGTACCTATCAGAATACTAAAAATACCATTCCCTGTGCCAACGGAACCGATGCCTTGCAGATAGCCATGATGGCACTTGATCTGCAACCAGGCGATGAGGTTATTACCCCTTCTTTCACTTATATTGCTACCACCGAAGTAGTGGCCCTGTTAAGATTGAAGCCGGTATTTGTAGAAGTAGATGCCAAAACTTTTTGCATAGATCCTGCATCCATCAGAAAAGCGATTACCCCAAGAACAAAAGCCATTGTTCCTGTACACTTATACGGTCATGCCGCACCGATGGAAGAGATCATGAAGATTGCTGCAGAATTTAATTTGTATGTGATAGAAGATAATGCCCAGGCCATTGGCTGCGATTATACTTTCTCAGACGGAACCAAAAAGAAAACAGGTACCATCGGTACTATCGGAACCACTTCTTTCTACCCAAGTAAAAACCTGGGTGCTTATGGTGATGGCGGTGCCATTTTTACCAATGATGATGCACTGGCAATTAAAATAAAAATGATTGCCAATCACGGCCAGCAAAAAAGGTATTACCATGAAATGGTAGGGTGTAATTCCCGGCTCGATTCAATACAGGCCGCCGTGTTAAATATTAAGTTACGCGAGCTGGATCGTTACAATGCCGCTCGCCAAAAAGTAGCAGAAACCTATAACCGGGCTTTTGCAACGAATGAAAAAATCATAACACCATTTGTGGCATCTTACAGTACCCATGTATATCATCAATACACATTGGTGTTAAACGGGAGTAACAGGGATGGATTAAATACCTATCTGGCCGAACACAAAATACCTTCGATGATTTATTACCCTGTACCGGGTCACCGCCAGCCAATGTTTGCATCTTTCGGCCTTCCGGAATACGATCTGAAAGTAACTGACGGGTTAACCGAACGGGTAATCTCCCTTCCGGTACATACAGAAATGGATGAAGAACAATTGACTTATATTACCGGGCACGTATTAAATTTTATAAAATAGTATTTATGAAAATTGCAGTTGTAGGAACGGGTTATGTTGGTCTTGTAACAGGAACATGTTTTGCTGAAACCGGTAATAAAGTAACCTGTATAGATATTGATAAAGATAAGATTGATAAATTGATAAAAGGCGAGATTACGATTTATGAACCCGGACTGGAAAAGTTTTTCCTGCGTAACCTGAAAGAAGGCCGTTTAAATTTCACCACCGATCTGGAAGCAGGCATTAAAGATGCGGTCATTGTTTTCCTTGCCTTGCCAACACCACCCGGTGAAGATGGTTCTGCCGACCTGCGATATGTTTTAGGCGTAGCTGGTGAACTTGGTAAAATCATAACGGAATATAAAGTGATTGTTGATAAGAGTACCGTTCCTGTGGGTACTGCGCAAAAAGTACATGAAGCTATTGCCATGCATTGTAAATCGGAATTTGATGTGGTAAGTAATCCTGAATTTTTAAGGGAAGGTGTAGCGGTTGATGATTTTATGAAACCAGACAGGGTGGTGGTGGGTACCAATTCTGAACGTGCAAGGAAGGTGATGAACGACCTGTACGCCCCATTTGTGCGCCAGGGAAACCCTATCATATTCATGGATGATAAATCAGCGGAACTAACCAAGTATGCGGCTAATTCGTTTCTGGCAACCAAAATATCTTTCATGAATGAAATAGCACAGCTTTGTGAAAGACTGGGGGCAGATGTGGATCTCGTAAGAAGAGGTATTGGCAGTGATGAAAGGATTGGTAAACGTTTTTTATTCCCGGGTATCGGGTATGGGGGTAGCTGCTTTCCGAAAGATGTGCAGGCTTTGATCAGGTCATCGGATAATGTTGGGTATGATTTTAAAATATTAAGAGCGGTTGAAAACGTGAATGAGTTACAAAAACTTCACCTCGTTCCTAAAATTAAAAATTATTTTAATAATGATTTGAAAGGGAAACACTTTGCTTTATGGGGCTTGTCATTTAAACCCAATACCGATGATATACGTGAAGCCCCCGCCCTCTACCTCATTGAAGCGTTATTAGCGGCAGGAGCTACCATATCTGCATTTGATCCGGAAGCAACAATGAATGCAAAAAAAATTATAGGCGATAAAATTATCTACGCAGAAAATCAATACAATGCCTTGGATAATGCGGATGCACTCATCATTGCTACAGAATGGAGCGAGTTCCGGACACCCGATTTTGACATGATTAAAAGCAGGCTGAAAAACAAGGTAATTTTTGATGGTCGTAACCTCTTTGATATTACCTATATTTCTGATCTCGGTTACCATTACGAAAGTATTGGCAGGCCAAAAATAACTTAATATGAAAGGGAAGCGTGTATTAATAACAGGTGCTGCAGGTTTTTTGGGTTCGCATCTATGCGACAGATTTGTTGAAGAAGGATACCATGTTATCGGCATGGATAACCTGATTACCGGCGACCTGAAAAATATCGAACATTTATTCAGGCTCGATAACTTCGAGTTTTATAACCACGATGTTTCCCAATTCATTCATATCTCCGGCGACTTAGATTATATTTTACATTTCGCATCGCCTGCCAGTCCGATTGATTATTTGAAAATACCTATCCAGACTTTAAAAGTGGGCGCATTGGGCACACACAATTGTCTTGGCCTTGCCAGGGAAAAAAAAGCGAGGATATTGGTAGCGTCTACCAGCGAAGTATATGGTGACCCATTGGTACATCCGCAAACCGAGGAGTATTGGGGTAATGTAAACCCGGTTGGGCCGCGTGGTGTATATGATGAGGCAAAGCGTTTCATGGAATCCATTACAATGGCTTACCATACTTTTCATGGATTGGAAACAAGGATCGTCCGCATTTTTAATACATACGGCCCGCGGATGCGTTTGAATGATGGCCGTGCTTTGCCTGCATTTATCGGCCAGTCACTGCGTGGTGAAGACCTGACGGTTTTTGGCGATGGAAGTCAAACCCGTTCATTCTGTTATGTAGATGACCTGGTAGAAGGTATTTACCGTTTACTGATGAGCGATTATCCGATGCCGGTAAATATTGGTAACCCCAATGAAATATCCCTGAAAGATTTTGCTGAAGAAGTATTGCAGTTAACCGGCTCATCGGTAAAAATCATTTACAAACCATTACCTGTTGATGACCCCAAACAAAGACAACCGGATATTACCAAAGCAAAAGAGTTACTGGATTGGTCTCCGACCATTGAAAGAGCAGAAGGCTTGAAACGTACCTATGCTTATTTTAAATCACTATCGAAGGAAGAATGGTCAAAATTGCCGAAAGAATTTGAAAGTGGTAAGCAATAAACAGGTATAACAGATTTAATGATTGATAGCATGTTAAAACCCCTTATCGTAATCACAGGCAGGGATGGTCAATTGGGGCAGGAACTGCTACAGTTATCTGCTGCTTATCGCGATGCGTTCATTTTTTTATTTGCAGGCAGACATGAATTGGATCTGAGTAAACCTGCAACCATAGCGGCTTTTTTTGAGAAACACAAACCAGCCTATTTTATTAATTGTGCGGCCTACACCGCCGTAGATAAAGCAGAAACGGAACAGGAAACTGCTTATACCATTAATGCCGAATCTGTAGGCATCATTGCCCGGCAATGCCATATCCATGGTTGTACGTTCGTAAATATATCTACTGATTATGTGTTTGATGGGAAGGGTACCAGGCCCTATCAAATAAATAATGTAACCGATCCTGTAAATTATTATGGGTACACTAAATGGCTGGGAGAAAAACTGGCATTGGAAAACAATAGAAAAACCATTATTATCCGTACTTCATGGTTGTACAGTACATGGGGCAATAATTTTGTAAAGACCATGTTACGGTTGCTGAAAGAAAAAACAGAGCTCGCAGTAGTCAGTGATCAGCTGGGCTGCCCCACACATGCCGCCGATCTGGCTGATGCCATCCTGAAGATCATTACATCATTGAAAAATGGCAATAGTCATTATGGTGTTTACCAGTACAGTAATAGCGGAGCTATATCCTGGTTTGATTTTGCAGTTGCTATAAGGGATATAGGTAAATTATCCTGCAAAGTAGTACCTGTTCCCGCTTCCGCATATCCTACCGCTGCTAAAAGACCGGCTTACTCTGTAATGGACACATCACAAATTGCAAAAGCGTATGGGATTAATATAAAAGATTGGAAAGAAAGCCTTGAAGAGTGTATGGCTAAAATCGGCCACAGCAAATAATAAAAAAGCTACCTGATTCAGTCAGGTAGCTTTTTGAAATAAAAGTTTATGCATATCTAATCCCTGTCGCCCTTATCATGACCTTTACCCTTTCCATGGTCTTTTTCGTCATGATCCTTATCTTTTCTATTTCCGCGTCCTTTGTTCTTGCCGTTACCATTATCTTCATGTTCGTTGTCATTTCGGCCATTATTCTTATACCGCTCATCATGGCTATCACGAATGATTATCTGTCTTGGCCCATTATTTCCTTTGTATTTGCCATATTTCCCTCTGTAATCATCGCCACGTAAATAGGGGCGAGGTTCATTAACAACTACTTTATAACCGTTATAAAGATTATATCCGCTGTAACGGGGCGGTAATGAGTTTGCAAAAACCCAATCCCGGCCATCCAGGTAAATAAACTGGCGTTGCGGAACATTGTAATAGGCATCAATATCAGGCAAATAATAATAATCCACATGATCATAGCCTACCGGACCCCATGCCGGTTGATTGCCCACATTGACGTTTGCATTAAGTTTTACCTGTGCATTGGTTTCCTGTAGAAAAGCCATACTTAAAATAAGTATAGATAAGATAGTAAACTTTTTCATATTACTTCGGTTTGATTAACAACAATATTGAAAATACCGTGCCACAAAAAGGATTCCAAAAAATCTGTAATCATCTGAAAAGAGTATCTAATAAAATGTAAAGCTCACTTTAGATTATGTCAAATACCGGTTCGTTTCAGGCTTCCATCAGATAAGATTTTAACAGTAAAGAATATTAATAAATCAAAATCCCACTAATTAGTGGGATTTTGATTGCTTGGCTCAAATACTTCAGGTGAATGGATATTGGATTTTAAATCACGTAAAGTGAATAATGTATATAGGATTATCGGAAGTCAATAACCTGCGTTTTGGCAAGATTGGCAAGCATTTTTGTATAAACAGCGACATTAGATGTGGCAGATATAACAATCTTGCCTGAGGTGCGATCGGCCGCTTTCAGGTCTACCTCAGTAACATCCTGGGTAAGGGTTATCAATCCTATGGTGGTAATCGCCGTGTAGCTGGAAGTACTTCCGGCTATTACAATACTGTCCCTTTCCGATTTGATGGTGATTGCGGTACTCACATCGAAAGAGATTGGCGTAGTAACACCACCGGCCGTATAGGTTCCTTCAAGGTGAAGAGATGGTTTGCTGCTCAAAGGCTGTAATTCAGACCTGAATTCCACATGCCGGAACGTACCGACAGGTATGGCCACATTGGTGATGCTTACTGTGCCAAAAAGATCTATTTGTGTATTGGGATCTGATTTGAACTCCAAGTTGGTGCTATCATTTTTCTTGGCTTCAATTTTTGTACTGGCTACGCCGGCAGACCCTGCTGTCCAGGTAATAGCGGCACCATTTACAGGGGATACGGCTGCTTTTAATTGAAAACTGATACTCGCATTGCCTGTACCCGCATCTTTTACACAACTGCTAAAGAAAAACAGGGTTGCACCTATCAGGGATAATGTAGAAAATTTCATGGTTAAATGGTTTTCAGGTTAGATACCCTTATGATGACGAATGCAGCCTCTCTTAACAAAATATTTTAAAATAACTGCTGTAAAGCTTCCATTACGCCTGAAAACCACTGTGTATGTCCAGCGAAGCTGCCTTTGTGATGAGAGCAGGTCTCTCGATGGGAGAAGAGGAGCAACCTTCACCATGAAACCGGTTGCATGCTGCGTTACTCTAAGGAGCGAGGTGGTGAACGAGGTAACAGGTAAGTCTGTAAGAGCCGAACGTACAGTGAATCGGCTGTGAGGTCTCGATAATTGTTACCGATGTAAAAAGAAACGATGCATCCCGCCTGAGGCGGGACCAGAAGTGTTAGCTGCATCCGGGATAAAGCCGCCGGGACTTACAGACAGGCGCATAGGCGGAACTGGAGAACCTGTACTGGTTGAGTATGCTAAGGAGGGTAAACCC
>JAYTOS010000436.1:0-2109 GCA_043747705.1 Bacteroidota bacterium | reverse complement strand
ATGGAAAAGCGTGAAGCGATCAGTCCAATTCCAGCATCTATCTGCGTTTTATTCTGGTTACCTTCTTTCATGGCAATATCTACCACCGAAGAAAGTCTTCCGCCGTATTGCGCCGGTATACCCCCTTTGATCAGGGTTACATTCTTGATCGCATCGGAATTAAAAATGGAGAAAAAACCAAAGAGATGGCCTGTATTATATACCACCGCATCATCCAACATGATCAGGTTTTGGTCGGGCCCGCCACCCCGTACATAAAAGCCGGCATTGCCTTCACCGGCATTGCGTACTCCCGGCAGTAACTGAAGTGTTTTCAAAATATCTACTTCACCTAAAAATGCAGGTAAGGCTTTGGCAGTATTTACACTCAGCTCGAACTTGCCCATTTGGGCAGTTTTTATATTGTTATCTCTTTTTCTGCCAATAACAGTAACATTATTGATTACGGCAGAATTCGGAAGAAGCAGAATATTCTGCTGATGGTTATCAGTAAGGTTGATATCAATCTCTTTGGTTTGGTAACCGATGTATGAACAGGATAGCTGATATACACCTTTATTAAGTGTAATGGAATAAAAACCATATTGGTTGCTCACAATTCCCTTACCTACCGCCCGCAAACTAAGGTTGGCACCGATTAGTGTTTCACCGCTTAATGAATCTTTGATGTAGCCGTTCAGCGTAAATTTATCCTGGGCCAGCAATCCTGTTGCAGTTAAACAAACGACAAACAAAAAGAATCTTTTTCTCATAATGGGTTGGTTCCTCTAACAAAAAAACTTCAGCAATGTTGGCTGAAGTTTCGCAAATAAAAATGTATTACAGCTTAGGCCTGAAATCAATTGAGTCTTTCACTTCACCACAGGCAGGCATTTTTTTAGGGATGTAAGGGTTGCGGATATCAGGCGAATTACTTAGCCAGTTAGCCCCCTGGTCATTGAAAGCCATTGCGCAGTAGTCGTGATAAACAATAGCCCTGTCATACTGCACTGTCCTGATCAGATCATATAACTGATCGCTTATCACCTGAAAAGATTTCCGTTTGGCTGTTATATCCTTTTCGCCTAATAAGCCCTTTAATTCGGAGGAAATGCCCAATGAATAGGTTTTAGCGGTGGCCACAATATTACTATCACCTTTTAGTTCATCCAGTTGTAAACTATCAGCCGAAACCATAAGGCTTTTGGCATATTGGGTTATGAGTAAGTCTTTTTCTGCAATAAAATTGTCTTTCAGGGCATAATAATCTTCCAGCAACTTGCCAAAAGACCGGTTAAATGCGTCAGAATTGGCGCTTTTTGCCAGGGGCCCCTGCGGTTGTTCCGGAATTTTCGCCTTTTCATCATTGCCGCAGGCAACTACCAAGATTAGTAGACCATACATCACAAATCGCTTCATACAAAAAATTTAGGCCTAAAATTAAAGCAAATTGAATTGGGAGCAGTTTGCATTTACCTTTGCGGCCTTAAATACTTATTAAGAGATGTTGATAGGATTACAAAATGTAACATTTGAATTTGGTGCCAGGGTAATTATTGAAGATGCCACCTGGCACATTCAACCAGGCGACAGGATTGGCCTGATCGGTTATAACGGCACCGGTAAATCTACCATATTAAAAGTGTTGGTTGGCGAATACATGCCATCGAAAGGCACTGTTGAGAAAAGTAAAGACACAACTATTGGCTACCTGCACCAGGACCTATTGAGTTTTGATACCAATGATAATATTACTGAAGTAGCATTAAGTGCTTTTGAGCGTGTAAGACAGCTGGAAAAAGAAATTGAAGAGCTGGGCCACCAGTTGGAAAAAGATTCTGAGAACGAAGCATTGCTCATTAAATACACAGACAGCCTTCACGAACTGGATGTATTGGATGGCTATAATATCCATCACAAAGCTGAAGAAGTTTTGCATGGATTGGGTTTCAGCAATGAGGACCTGGTGAGGCCTTACAAAGAATTCAGCGGAGGTTGGCGGATGCGCGTGTTATTGGCCAAAATGATACTGCAGCAGCCCGATGTATTGCTGATGGATGAACCTACCAACCACCTTGACCTGCCCTCTATCGAATGGCTGGAAAAATATCTGCTGCATTACAAAGGCAG
>JAYTOS010000435.1:0-2023 GCA_043747705.1 Bacteroidota bacterium | reverse complement strand
TTTAGCCCCAGTTCTTTTTCAAACAAAGCACAGATAGGAATACTGCCACCACCCCTTACAGGTATGGGATCTTTACCAAATGTTTCATGAATAGCTTTGGCAGCTGCTTTGTAAGCATTCGAATCAATGGGTGTCATATACGGTTCGCCACCATGGTGTTCTTCTGCTTTTACCGTTATACCGGCAGGTGCGATACTTTTAAAATAATCCAATATTTTTTTTGTGATCGTAACGGATGATTGGTTAGGCACTAAGCGACAGGATATTTTTGCAAAAGCTTTTCCCGGTAAAACTGTTTTCGCTCCTTCGCCTGTATATCCTCCCCAGATGCCGTTCACTTCGAGTGTGGGACGGATACCGGTTCGTTCATTGGTTGTATAGCCTTTCTCCCCCCATAAACTATTTATGCCAAGGTCTTTTTTAAATTCTTCCTCACTAAAAGGTGCCTGTGCCATTTTAATTCTTTCTTCTGCAGTCGCTTCTACCACATCATCATAAAAACCGGGGATGGTGATATGGTTATTCTCATCATGACATGATGCGATCATCCTTGCCAGCATGGTTGCGGGGTTGGCCACTGCGCCACCATATACACCGCTATGCAGGTCGCGGTTAGGGCCGGTTACTTCTACTTCTATATAACTTAATCCCCGAACACCGATATCAATAGATGGGGTATCCATACTCAGCATAGAAGTATCACTGATCAATATTACATCTGCTTTGAGTAAATTTTTATTTGCCTTTACAAAAGTGGCCAGATTGGGGCTGCCTATTTCTTCTTCTCCTTCAATAATGAACTTTACGTTGGCGGGAAGGGTATTGGTTTGCGTCATTGTTTCCAATGCTTTAACATGCATATAAAACTGGCCTTTATCATCACAGGAGCCGCGGGCATAAATTTTTCCGTCTTTGATCACCGGCTCAAATGGTCCACTGTTCCAGAGTTCCAGCGGATCGGCAGGCTGCACATCATAATGGCCATACACTAAAATGGTAGGTTTCGATGCATCAATGATTTTCTCACCATATACAACCGGGTGGCCGGCAGTGGGATAGATGGTAACAGAATCTGCACCCGCTTCCAATAATCTTTGTTTTACCGCTTCGGCGCAGCGGTTCATATCTTCTTTGTGCTCACTTCTGGCACTTACACTGGGTATGCGCAACAGTTCCAGTAATTCGCTTAAAAAACGGTTTTTGTGTTGTTCCTGGTAATCTTTCCAAACCTTCATGATCGCTGATTTTTATGATTGATATGTTTTTTTTAATAATCCAAATGCTAAGGTAAGAGATCGTGAGTTGTGAATCGTGAGTTGAACGTTTTGCATTGAATTGGCCTACTCACGGTTCACAACTCACAACTCACGATTCACCACCTTAAAGCCTGTGTTTTTGGTTGGAAATAATATTCTCCAGCGTCCACTCCAACCTTGCTTTCATAGGTTGCTGTCGTACGGTGCAATCGTTTTTGGTGCAGATGGTGCAGCTGAACGGAAGGCAGCCATCGGTATGTACGAACAGTTCAATATAATCGCCAAACTGTTTTTTAATCAGGCTGGTCAACTCATCTATTTCAAGATGTGCCTCATGGATATTCAGGTACCAGGGAACAGTAAGGTGGCAATCAATATGCAACAGGCTGCCATATTTGATTACACGGAGATTATGCAGGTCTATCCAGTTTTCGCGCCGGTTTTCATTCAGGGCATTAATAAACTGTTTGAGTAGTTTGGTATCAGCCTCATCCATAATCCCCGCCAGGGAACTGCGGATAATCTTATACCCGTTATAAATGATCAGGCCACTCATGGCTAATGCGATCACTTTATCCAGCCAATATAATTTTGTAAAAAGCATAATAACCAGGCCGGCTATAATAGCGAGGGTGGAATAAGTATCTATCTGCAAATGTTTGCCACTTGCCTGCAAAGCCAGCGAGGTATTTTTTTTTCCGATTTTTAAACAGATGGTTCCGGCAATAAAGTTTACTACTGCTGTAATACCGATCAATACCAAACCG
>JAYTOS010000434.1:0-3539 GCA_043747705.1 Bacteroidota bacterium | reverse complement strand
CTTCTTTGCATGCCAATTTTGCGCCATAAAACAGGACTCAGTTCAAACCCCACCAACCTGTCAAGCACACGCCTTGCCTGTTGGGCATTTACCAGGTTCATATTTATCTTACGTGGATTCTCTACTGCTTTTTTAATAGCGGGTGCCGTGATCTCATGAAACACGATACGCTTGGTTTCTTTAGGATCCAATCCCAATACTTCTGCCAGATGCCAGCTGATGCTTTCCCCTTCACGATCCTCATCCGATGCGAGCCAGACTTCACTGGCTTTTTTAGCCATTTGTTTTAGTTCACGTACTACTTTTTCTTTTTCTTCGGGTACTTTATACCTGGGGAGGTAATTATTGTTTACATCAATACCCATATCATCCTTTTCCAGGTCGCGTATATGGCCATAACAACTCCTTACCTCAAAATCACTTCCGAGTATTTTTTCTATGGTTTTGGCTTTTGCCGGTGACTCAACAATCAATAAATTTTTTGCCATACAGCCTGTTTCATCCGCCTCTGACGGAGCTTTTATTGAATTTTTTTTAATGTTCGAATTCCCTCGAAAAATCGCCCCGGTGGGGCAGAATCTGTCAGGTGTTACCCTGCAATATTAGTGGAAACCATCAAATCACAAAAAATATCAGGAATTCGGGGTGCTGAAAAAATGTACGATATCACTGCAAACTTTATTGTCTTTATACACTTTACTATGTCCTAATTGTTCTGTAATAAGAAATTGTACATGTGGCAGATCTATTGCCAGTAAAGGTTTTACGTCGTCAAAAGTACAGATGGTATCTTGTTTGTCGTGTACCCATAAAACCGGCGACCTGATGCTTTTCACCACACGGCTCACCGAATAGTAACTCACCGGTTTATCAGTCAGCTCACCGATTAATTGTGTAAAAGCGAGTTTTATTTTTTCGTCGGCAGGTATGATCTTAAAAAAATTACTGATCGCGGTTTCCGTTTCGGTGGCGGGTGCCACCAATACTAATTTCCTGTTGTCCCTGTTGGTCAGTTGCTCAAAAGCCAGCGAAGCGGCCAGGCCGCCCAGCGAATGGCCCATGATTCCATATAATGGCCCGTATAGAGATTCAATACGGAGAAGGGCATTCTTATAAATGTATGCGTTGATTAATTTACCATCACTGCTTCCATGAGCCGGCGCATCAAAAGCCAGTATTTCGAAACCTTCTTTTTTTAAAGGGTTAATATATTTTTCAAACTTGTAAGCATAACTGCTGAAGCCGTGAACAATCAATATTTTTTTTCCATTCGGATGATCTGCTTTCCAGCGAAAACCCCGGATGTTTAGCCCGTCCATATCAAATGATATTTTTTCCGCTTTATGAAAAACCGGCGGCTCTTTTCTTTTGGCCTTACTGGCAAATGGGGTACAGAATAATTGATAGGCAGCATCAGCAGCTTTGCGTGGCGAAATCAACCCAATAGTTTTTAATTTTGTTTTATAATAACCGATCAGCAGTCTTTGTGCTAATTTCATCTTCATAAGTTCAAAGATATGCAGGTTACCATCATAGGTTCGGGTAATGTTGCCACGGTATTGGGCAGGTTATTGGTTAAAAACGGGCACACTGTTTTACAGGTTTACAGCAGGAATGCATACCATGCTGATGAGCTTGCCAAACAAGTAGGGGCAATGGCCATATCTGATATTAGCCTGATAAATAAAGAGGCAGACCTTTACCTGCTAACCGTTACAGATGATGCCCTGGCATCGGTAGCCGGCAAGTTATTACTAAAAGATAAACTGGTTATTCATACCGCGGGCTCGGTGTCAAAAGAAATATTAAAAACCGTAAGCAGTAACTATGGCGTATTATGGCCGATGAAGATGATCAGAAAATCTATGTCATCATTGCTACCCGTTACCATTATTGTAGATGGCAGTTCAGAAGTTGTGACAGTGCAGATAGAACAATTGGCCCGCCAGTTTTCGCCTGCGGTTACGCGGGCAGATGATTCATTGCGTATAAAAATGCATATGCTGGCCGCCATCACTTCTAATTTTACCAATCACCTGTATCATTTGGCGGCAGATTATTGTGAAAAGGAAAAAATCGATTTCTCATTTTTCTATCCCCTTATTGAAGAAAGTGCCCAAAGGATACAAATAAGCCACCCCAAATCAGTTCAGGCAGGCCCCGCTTTCAGGGGGGATGACCAAACGCTTGAAAAACACAGGCTGCTGCTGGAACAATACCCGCAAATCCAGAAACTATACCTGGAAATGAGTTCGAGCATAAAGGAATCGTTTACGGCGAAAAAGCCTGAGAGGTGGGATGGGTAGTTTTTCAGTGAAAAATGCGCTGGAAAAGCTGATTTTCAAGCCTTCCGGTAAACTTTTCCTAAACTCGAATGGTTAAATACATATTCTAAGATACTTTTGCCGTCCAAATTGGACGAGGTATGTACACGATTAAGATAAAATTTGAGCAGAAAGGACTGGAAGCCGTTACGCTAACGAATATTGCGCATGACCAAAGTTTACTTGAGGTTTGTTTAGACAACAATATTGAACTCCACCACAATTGTGGGGCAGTTTGTGCCTGCAGCACCTGTCATATTTATGTAGATAAAGGCATGGATTCTCTGGAAGAACTGAATGACAGGGAGGAAGATTTTATAGATCGTGCAGTGAATCCGCGTATCAATTCGAGATTGGGTTGCCAATGCGTATTACAGGCAGGTTCAGGGAATGTGGAAATAACCCTGCCCGATCAAACCCAATTCTTAGGTGAATAAAAGTAAACACCCAATTCTTAACTCTTAATTCCTGTTATACCCATGAGTCACTTTGAGCCACCGATACACTGGAATGATCACGAAGACATCGCGATGAAATTATACGAGCGTTTCGGCGCTGAATTTACCGAAGGCAAAATTTACCGTATCCGCTTCACCGAACTGCTGGAATGGATATTACAAATACCTAATTTTCACGGAACCAAAGAACAGAGTACCGAAGGCCATCTGGAAATGATACAGAGTGCCTGGGTATATGAGTGGAGGGATAACCAGAAATAAAACGATTTCAGAATTAGCTTTCCTGAATTTTCCCATTTCAAAATGTAATAGTTTTTGCTCGAACGCTTCAAACATATCACCACATTTGTTTTCGATATTGACGGTGTATTAACCGACAGCAGCTTATTTGTTTTGCCAGATGGATTGATGGCCCGCCGTATGAATATCAGGGATGGCTATGCTTTGCAGTTAGCTGTAAAAAAGGGCTACCATGTAGTGGTTATCTCAGGTGGTTATTCACCGGAAGTAAAAGAACGTTTGTTGAAACTGGGGGTAACTTCAGTATGGATGCAGGTAGAAAATAAATCAATCATACTGCATGATTTTATGTTGAAACACAAGCTTACACAAAGCTCGGTATTGTATATGGGAGATGATATCCCCGACTTACAGGTGATGCAGTTGGCCGGATTGCCCTGTTGCCCGGCGGATGCGGCACAGGAGATCAGGGAAAAAAGCCTGTATATCTCTCATTTGAAAGGCGGAGAGGGCTGTG
>JAYTOS010000433.1:0-2349 GCA_043747705.1 Bacteroidota bacterium | reverse complement strand
CAGGCCGGTGTTCGCTTCAATCTTGCTTCACCGAAACAGTTGGGGGAGGTATTGTTTGAAATATTAAAGATTGATCCAAAAGCTAAAAAAACAAAGACCGGGCAATATGCCACCGGTGAAGATGTGTTGCAGAAATTAGCAAACAAAAACCCAATCGTTGCGGATATACTGGGGTTTCGGGAACTTACAAAACTAAAGAGCACTTATGTTGATGCGCTTCCACAAATCATCAACAGCAAAACGGGGCGGGTACACACATCGTATGCACAGGCTGTTGCGGTTACGGGAAGGTTAAGCAGCAATAATCCAAATTTGCAAAATATCCCTATCCGCAGCGACAGGGGAAGAGAAATCCGTAAAGCATTTATTCCTCGCGACAGCAATCACATTTTAGTTAGCGCGGATTATTCTCAAATCGAACTACGCATTGTAGCCGCCATTAGTGGCGACCCGAATATGTGCGAAGCTTTTCAACAGGGCAAAGACATCCACACAGCAACCGCGGCTAAAGTATATAATATTCCCGAGGCCGATGTAACAAAAGAAATGCGCTACAAAGCGAAGAGTGTAAACTTCGGTATCATTTATGGTCAGGGTGCTTTCGGCCTCGCCGATAACCTCGGTATACCAAGATCGGAAGCGAAAGATATCATTGATAATTATAAGAAAGAGTTCGTTGGTATCACTTCTTATATGGCCGATACCATCCAATTTGCAAAGGAGAATGGTTATGTGCAAACATTGATGGGACGGAAGCGATGGTTAAAAGACATCAATTCTTCCAACTTTACCGTTCGGGGTTATGCCGAGCGAAATGCCATTAACTCGCCGATACAGGGTACTGCCGCCGACATGATCAAGCTTGCGATGATTGCTATTCATCAAAAAATTAAGGATGCAAAACTCAAATCTAAAATGATCCTGCAGGTGCATGATGAATTGGTGTTTGATGCCGTTCCGGAAGAATTGGATATTTTAAAACCCATAATTTTAAATGGTATGAAAGCTGCTCTCGCCCTGCCCAATAATGTTCCGGTAGACGCCGAATTGGGTGTAGGTGAGAACTGGCTCGTTGCACACTAATCCTCCCGAACCGGCAGCAAAAAAAAGCTATGACAAACGAACAAACGATCAATCGTTTTTACACCGCATTTCAGCAGCTGGATTATACTACCATGCAATCATGCTACCATGCAGAAGCGGTATTTAATGATCCGGCTTTCGGGCTGCTGGATGCGAATGAAACCCGCGCCATGTGGGAGATGTTGTGTAAACGGGCAAAAGATTTTTCTTTAGTGTACGGTAATATCCGGCTGTTGGATGAAGAATATACGACCTGCGACTGGACCGCCTCCTACCTGTTTGGAAAAACCAGCCGCAGGGTGGTTAACAAAATAACAGCGCACATGAAATTTAAGGACGGGCTCATCATTGAACATACAGATGCGTTTGATATTTATCGCTGGACAAGGCAGGCCATCGGTCTTCCCGGGTTATTGTTTGGCTGGTCGCCCTGGATGAACAAAAGGATTCAAAAACAAGCGAAAGAGGGGCTGGCAAAGTTTATGGATAGCTGATCCATTATACAAGCTTTAGCATACATAGGTTTTGATTATATTTAATGCATGAACTGGGATTTTTATTTTAAAAGCATCTGGCTTATCGGCGGCCGTTATTTTTTGATAGCGGGGATTGCTTTTTCTTTGTATTACCTCTTCTTCCGAAACCGGTTCCTCTATAAAAAAATACAGACGCGGTTTCCCAGGAATGCCGACTACCTGCGCGAAATGGGCTATTCCGTTCTTACGATTTGTATTTTCGCTTTTGTATCGCTAACCCTTTTTACCAACCCTACAATTGCGCCACACACAACACGTTACCTTGATATAAATCAATATGGCTGGGCCTACTATATTATCGCTTATCCGTTGATGTTTATCATGCATGACACCTATTTTTATTTCACCCACCGGCTTATGCACCATAAGCGGTTATTTAAATGGTTTCATTTGGTGCATCACCAGTCGGTCAATCCCTCGCCTTGGGCGGCATACGCTTTTCATCCGTTGGAGGCGGTTGTAGAAGTGGGTATTGTTGTTATTTTCCTGTTTACCATTCCCATACATAAAACACACCTGATGATCTTTTTTTTAATGATGATCGTGTATAATGTATATGGACACCTGGGTTATGAATTATATCCAAAAGGTTTTAGCAGGGGCCGTATAGGCAGATGGATCAACACTTCCATCAACCATAACCAGCACCACCAGTATTTTAAAGGGAATTATGGTTTGTACTTTCTTTTCTGGGACCGTGTATTTGGAACCGTTCGCGAAGATTATGATG
>JAYTOS010000432.1:0-1686 GCA_043747705.1 Bacteroidota bacterium | reverse complement strand
TAGCTGTTGCAGAGTCGGTGTATAAAGATGAATTATGGGCCGAAGCAAAGAAACATAACCCCGTATTATCAGGGTTTGATGAGTTTTCTGTAAATAATAGTACCGCAGTGTTTAAAAAGAAAAATAATATTATCAGTTCATTTGATCTTACAGAAAATGAAACAAAGGCGATTACTGCCCGGAAAGATCTCGTAAGTGAAAAATTAGTACAATTAAAAGATCAGTCTTTCAATAGTGAGCTTCTTTTTTTTGAGGCTATAAAAACTTCTCTTACCGGAACAACAATTAACAGTGAACTGTATAAGCCGCTTTTACTCAAAGGCGGTATAAAAATTAACTCCATCTTAATCTTGATAAGCATTTTAGGATTTATTACCGGATTTTCTATTTCCCTGGGTCCTGTAATGTGGGCCATGCTTTCAGAAATATTCCCTAACAGACTTCGTGGCCTGGCTGTCTCCCTGGTGGGTGCTGCAAATGCTATCGCCAGTTTCGTGGTCGCTACTTTTTTTCCGTTACAATTAGCAAAATTTGGAAGTAGCGGCACTTATTTTATTTATGCCGGCTTCATGTATCTCTGTTTGTGGTTTGTCTGGAAGTACGTGGTGGAAACAAAAGGAAAATCATTAGAGCAATTAGAAAAAGAATTAATTAGATGATGAGTGTAATTTATAACCCGATATTGAATGGATTTAATCCTGACCCTTCTATAATAAGGATGGGAGATGACTATTATATTGCCACCTCTACTTTTGAATGGTTCCCCGGCGTGCAAATCCATCATTCAATCAATCTGCAAAACTGGAAATTGATTGCCAGGCCATTGAATAGATTATCACAACTGGATATGAAAGGAGTACCGGATTCCTGCGGTGTATGGGCACCCTGTTTGAGTTATGATAATGGAATGTTTTACCTGGTTTATTCCAACGTAAAATCTTTTGCCGGTGTTTGGAAGGATACACCGAATTACCTGGTTACTACCAATGATATAAGAAGCGAATGGTCGGATCCGGTTTTTTTGAGTGCCAGTGGTTTTGATGGCAGTTTGTTTCATGATGATGATGGCAGAAAATGGTATCTGAGTATGATCATTGATCACCGTAAAGGAAAAATGTTTGGCGGTGTTATACTGCAGGAATATGATGTTACTGAAAAGAAATTAAAAGATCCGGTTTATCATATTTTTAAAGGTTCATCTTTAGGTCTTACTGAAGGGCCGCATATTTATAAAAAAGATGGATATTATTATTTAATTACCGCAGAAGGAGGTACTGAATATGGACATGCAGCTACGCTGGCCCGTTCAAAATCTATTACCGGCCCTTATGAATTAAGTCCGCATCATCCATTTATCAGTTGTCGTGAACATAAAAATTATTATTTGCAAAAGAGTGGACATGCTGATTTGGTGCAAACGAAAAATGGGAATTGGCTGGCTGTTTTTTTAACAGCCAGACCATTAACACCCCGGGGACTATGTATTCTCGGAAGGGAAACTTCTATTGAAACCGTGAACTGGCCCGAAAATGAATGGCCTGTATTAGGAAGCGGGGGCTGTGTGCCACGTATTGAGATACCAATAAATGAATTTTCAGTGAATGGTTTTTGTCCGATACCGGAGAAAGATGATTTCGATAACCCCCAACTGAATATTCATTTTCAGTCATTGCGTATTCCTATAAC
>JAYTOS010000431.1:0-1758 GCA_043747705.1 Bacteroidota bacterium | reverse complement strand
GGATCGAACCTCCACGAGGCAGTTAGCTATAGCGCAAAGTTCAGTGGTCGACCCTGGTCGAATCCCGCTTTGCAGCGGAATCGGCTCTACACTACGTTTGTCCTGTTATCCTCACCCCCGAGACAAGAGGGCATGTCTGCCAAAAATTTCATCACCCCACAGTATATAAGAACTCATTTATCCGCCATTTAAGGAGGGTTGTTGTTGTTGACAATACAATGTTAAGATAAATTTCTTGTGTATTATAAATAATTCAATAAATTATTTGATAATATAGAAAATGTATAATAAATTTAGCATATTATTGAATAATATTTAAAAAATATACCAAAATGTCTGCTAAACTGAATCTTGATAAATTAGATTTTCAGATCATCCAGGAAATGATGGAGAATGCTGAAATTTCTTATGCCGACCTGGGTAAGAAACTATTTGTGTCCGGGGGCACCATTCATGTAAGGATTAAAAAACTGGAAGAATTAAAGGTAGTAAAAGGTAAGAGATTATCAGTAGATCTTAAATCATTGGGGTATGATGTCATAGCCTTCATAGGTGTTTATCTCGAAAAAAGCTCTTTATACGATAGTGTTGCCAAAGAACTGAAAAAAATACCACAGATCGTACGCCTTAATTATACCACGGGCAATTACAGCATGTTTGCAGAAATCGTTTGTAAAGATATTCAGGAACTGCGTTTTGTATTGCATGATGAATTGCAGAAAATCAAAGGAATAGAACGGACCGAAACCTTTATTTCACTCGAAGAAAGCCTTGACAGGAATGTGGTGGTAGCGCCGCAAACCTGATAGTGAATCGTGAGTAGTGAGTTGTGAATCGTGAGTTGTTTAGAGAAAGCCGCACTCACTACTCACTACTCACTACTCACAATTCACCCTCTCGCAGTTATGTACCAACCAGCAAGCGAATAAAATTGTATTTTCAATGTCTATGCAAAACAATTCTTTTAACCTTGTACAAACAGCGGCCTTACTGCAAAAGCGTTGGGCGACCATTTTGCTTTTTGTATTGATAACCGGGGTGGCGGCAACCGTAACGGTTTTTCTGGTACCGCAACATTTCCGGTCTGCGGCAACTATTGTATCTGCCAACCCTGTTTTAGCGGATAAGGCGAGGCTGTTTAATGATCATATCCAAAGCCTGTACTCTTATTTCGGATCGGGCGATGACCTTGACCGTATATATGGTATTGCCGATATGGATACCACCTATAAAAAACTGGTAGATGAATTTTCTTTGATTACCTACTATCAACTGGATACGGATAGTTTACCCATACTCAGGCGAAAAGCTGTTTTGTATTTGCGCAAAGACCTGAGCGTTCAGAAAACAGAACAGGCACAGTTGAAGATTATAGCATGGACAAAAAACAAAGAACTTTCTGCCAACATTGTAAACCATATGGTGGCGATTATTGAAGAAACGGAAGGTACCATCTGGCAAAAAAATTACGAGCTATCGTATTCAAAATTAAATACTTCTGTTGCCGGAATGGAGCAGGACTACCGGTTATTGAGCGACAGCACGGTTAAAACAGCAGGAAGCAGTCAAGAGTTGGGGATGGCAAACATGCAAACTTTATTAGAGCAGATCAAACAATACCGCAAAACGGCTGATGAATTTAAACTGGCTGCTGCGACAAAGCCTGCAGTTTTATATGTGATGGAACCTGGCGTACCCGCAGCGAACGCAGAAAGGCCCGATAAAGCAGCTATTATTTTCGCGGCATTAATTGCCGGA
>JAYTOS010000430.1:0-6582 GCA_043747705.1 Bacteroidota bacterium | reverse complement strand
TCATATTTACGGATGGTTTCTACCAATGCCTGTAAAGTGGCAATGGAATCTGTTTTAATATCTATCAAAAGCTGCAACTGTTTTAAAGTATCGGCAAATGGATAACCATTGTGCCTGATAAGACATTCGATCAATGGGTTTATATACAAATTGATTAAAGAACGGGTAACTGTCAGTTCTTTTGCATCATGTGCCACCAGCAATGATTTATCCTTTAAAAAAATATCTGCCTCAATAGAACCAAATCCCTCGTTATAAGCAGTCCAGAATGGAACTGCATTCACATAATCGTTATGTGAATGAGCATTTTGTACGGAATAACTAATCGGCTGCGCTGTTGCGGAGAAACTAATGAAAATGAACAGGAAGGATACTATTTTATACATAAATAAATGTAATAAAAAAAGCCACTACCCTACTCTCCTGGGCAAAAAGGGGGCCGATGGAGGCGATGTATTGTTGGATTAATTAACCTGGATAGTATTTGAATATCCCCCCTGCCCACTCACAGAAACCTTATCAGCTCTCACCCTGTAATAACAGGTGGTTTCGGCATCCAGCCCATGAACCAGCTGCGAAGTGCCTGCCACTCTCAACCCTTTGTACCCTGCAACAAATGAACTGAAATCGGGAGAAGCAGAAATATCCAATAAATAATCTGTTACTTCACCTAAAGGCGGTTTTGTCCATACAGCAGTGAATCCTGTATCATTAATGTTGACAGCCTGAAGAGCCGTTGGAATAACCATCGCATAACTTTCTACCCAGTTAGAATGGTTACCTCCCTGGAGATAAAAATTACTTAATACCCCATTATTGCCATGGGTTGTCAGGTCTATCAATGTAATGAGCCCGGCATTTTGGCCATCTGATTTTCCGGTATTAAAATTATAATATGCCGCCAATCCAGGTGTTGCAGGAGAAAGTGTATTGTGCATGTCTGTAGCTATTAATGCAGACCTGTCTGTATTAAATATGCGGACTTCATCCAATACAAAAACCATCTTTTCATCAAATCCCAGGAATAAGCCATTCTTACCTTTACTAAGCGGAAAGCCTGTATAAGTTGATTGTTCAAATACACCGTTTACATATAATTTAATACTATCGGTTGTAAATACAGCAGCAACATAATACCATGTATTGGGGATTAGCCTGCTTTTTTGAACTGCAAATCTTTGTCCTTCTACTGTACCCGAACCGGAACAAACCCCGGCTGTTAACCTTCGCAAACTATCCACCCCTATAGAATAGCTGTCATCATATCTGGGGAGGTCATTTCTTTTTACGATTATTCTTCCAAAATCAGAATTCAGATTTTTGAAATTTACCCATAGCTCAATGGAAATAACAGGTGTTTTCAGGATTTCCGCATCGGGGATGATAACACGGTCATCAAACCCGTCAAAACTAAGCGCATTTCCTGGTTGTGTAGCTACATCAATAGTGAGGTTAGTGGTACTGCTTCCATAAATATTATAAGCCGTAACTGTGTAGGTACTGTTGATGACATCTTCGGTTGGTGTACCGGAAATAACACCTGTATTATAATTAAAATGTAAGCCTTCCGGTAATAATTCGGGCTTAATTGAATATCCCTTTGTTTCAATTTTCCTGATTTTATTATTCAGGCAGTCAGCTACATATAAGTTACCCAGGGTATCCATGGCTATTCCATTTGGGAAATAAAATTCTGCCAGGGAACCATTTGAATTATCCCGCGAGCCGGCGGCACCACTTCCGGATAAAGTTGATACGGCACCGGCGGGTGTGATCAACCTTATTTTTTGATTACCTACATCCCCTACGTACACATTTCCGGCAGGGTCAACAGCAATGCCGCGGGGGTTATTGAAACTGGCGAGTACCCCAATATTATTATCTGCGGAACCTGCCGCACCATTCCCTGCCATTGTTGATACAGTGCCACCTGGCGTGATTTTCCTGATCTTATGATTTAACTGATCTGTTATATACAAATTGCCTTTACTGTCTATCGCTATACCATCTGGCTGGTTAAATGTGGCCAGTATACCATTTCGGTGATCAAGTGCGCCAACTGATCCGCTTCCTGCAAAAGTGCTTACAGAGCCGGCAGTTGTTATCTTTCTTATTTTATTATTTCCTTCATCCACCACATATACATTGCCTGTTTCATCAACTGCGAGGTCAACAGGGAAATTAAACATGGCAGAGGCTGCTTTTACATCATCCTTATAACCTGCCTGTCCATTGCCTGCAAAATTGGTTACCGACCCGGATGGGGTAATTTTTTTTATTGTATGATTAAATACATCTGCCACATATACATTGCCCGCCCTGTCTACGGCAATACCTCCCGGGCCGTTAAACCCGGCAATTGTTTTTATGCGATTATTTTTATCCGAACCCGTTTTATCATTTACGGCAACGGTAGTTATTACGGCTTCGGGGGTAATTTTCCGGATGGCATTATTTAATTCATCAGAA
Organism: Bacteroidota bacterium; assembly: GCA_043747705.1. Taxonomy (GTDB): domain Bacteria; phylum Bacteroidota; class Bacteroidia; order Chitinophagales; family Chitinophagaceae; genus Sediminibacterium. The sequence continues at coordinate 4,113 of JAYTOS010000430.1, read as the reverse complement.
ACATACAGGTTCCCATATCTATCAACCGCTATTTTTGATGGATGGTTAAATGCAGCATATTCGCCCTGTCCATCAATCAATCCCGGAATATCATTCCCTGCAAAGGTGGTTGTACTGCTATAAATAGTCTGGGGAACTGCACCACCCATGTTAACGGGCGATAAAAAATCAATGGCAGAGTCTTTTGTAAATAATTTATATCTCCCGTAATTTATTGCCGGAGGTTGCGAACAGGCGTTTGTTGATGCTGCAAAAAAAGTAAGCCACAACCCTGCGATCCAGAATTTTATAAAGAAACGTCTATTCATATATCTAAATAATATAATCATATGCAACTATTTTACACCTGCGTACCCGGTAGCAGTAATTCGAAACTGCATCCCGGCCCGTCTTTATTTTTTTGTACGATGATCTTTCCATTCATCAACCGTGTAAATGTTTTACATAGTAATAAACCCAAACCCGTTCCCTTCTCTCTAGCGGTACCAGTTGTGCTCTGGGCAGGATGCATGGTTATTGAATTAAAGCGGGTAATGTTCTCATCTTTCATTCCTATTCCAGTATCTGAAACCGATAGAATAACAGACTCCGGAGTAGTTACAGCCTTCATTATAATATGTCCGTTAGCCCATGTATATTTTAATGCATTACTTACCAGGTTGCGCAATACCAGGTCCAGCATATTCGCGTCTGCCATTACAATGGTACCTGCTTCTATCTGATGTGTGAGTTTAATTTTCTTAACCTCAGCCCGGTCTGAAAAAGATTGAATAATATTGGAAGCAACCGCAGCTGCATCCACTTTCTCTATCACAGGTTTAAATCCCTGCATTTGGCTGGCAGCCCAGTTTAACAGGTTATTCATTAATGCCGAAGTATGATTGAGGGTGAGGTTTATCTGATCAAGATATCCACTCAGTTTTTCTGCGGAAATATCTCCTTCTTTAATTAATTCGGTAAAAGAAATCAGTGTGTTTACCGGCGTACGCATATCATGGCTCACCACTCCGAGTATCGTATCTTTTACCATACCCATTTGTTCCAGTGCATCATGCTGGGCTGAGATCAGCGCATTCAGTTGTTTCGTTTTTCTTTGACTGTAATAAGTGAGGGCTGCAAAAACAGCCACAATTAAAAAAAGGATGATCAAAAACAGGTTCCATTTTTTATTATAGCCAATTTCTGCCTGTTGGTTATTTATCTGTTTGTCTTTTACGGTAGCATTATACAGGGCTTCTAACTGGTTGCTCAATAATACCTGCGCCTGTGTTTTCCTGTCGTGCTCCAGTTCGCTTTGTTTTTTTTGTACACGCAGTTCAAGCAACAATTTCTCTTTATCGGCGAGTTCCTTTTTTTGTTGTTCAAGTATTCGTTTTTGTTGCTGCTGGCGGACTATTTCCAATTGCTGTTGTCTACCAAGCAATAGCTGTTGTTGTAACTGGACTTTAGTCTCACCATTTTGCCCATTGATTGAATGCTTAGAATGAGTTTGTGTAAGGCTATCAGCTATTTTCTGTTGCCCAAAAACCTGGGTACTGTAAAATGCAAGAGTAACAAAAACAAGTATCCATTGTCTCATGTAGCTTTAAGTCGCAATGGATTTGGGGGCCTTTTGCAAAGCAAATTTAACCCATTCACAGAAACCAAACAAACCCAAGATGGGTATTTTTTTTGAACTCCTGCCCCAATAAGTTACCCTATTGAGATATAAACATTTTTTGTATCTCATGCCTAAACCGATTGGGTATTATTGACTGATGTGTGTCATGTTGAATAGCTTACAGTATAATTCTATCTATGGATATAATAATCGATCTTCCCTATTTGCGATAGAGAAGTATTTATAAGTAATACCCGCCAGATATCCCTTCCTTCCCAGGTATCGGCAAATTTTTTGTCTTCTGGCTGGGTTAAGGATACTTTTTCTTTGGTGGCCTTCCATTGTTTGGCATCATAATCCAACCATACTTTCCTGCCAGTAGGTTCTTCAAAAATTATGCGGCCCGGTTTATCCATGTTAACAGAACAAGTGGTCATGAAAGATTGAGTTAAGGCATCAGGCTTTTGTTTCATATCATATTCATCAGTTACTGTAATACCCTTATTCCTGTCTACATCAATTGTTCTTACCCAGGCGTTAAGTTGTGCTTCTGCAGCCCAGGACTTAGCGATATTCATGCTAAAGTGTGCTGCAGATTCATTCATGGAATACCTAACGTCTGAAGCTGTAAAACTTTTACCCGCTTTTTGTTCCTGTTTGTTTATGGTGGGCAGGTTATGATAAGGTGAGGTATTAAACCATAGGCTGTACCGGCTGCCGTTAAAGGTTTTAGAGGTATAGGTACCGGCACCTACGTCAATGATAACTGGATAGCCTTCATCATACACCAAAATATCACCCACATCATTATGGTTATGGCTCTCGCCGTTATGACCCGCATGCGAGGCGAGGTATAACCCATTGTTCAAACGTGCAGCCATCAGTTGTATATCGGGTAGCCATACATCGCGTGTCATGACTTCTTTGGCGGGATAAGCACCACAATCCTGTAAACTCAATAAGTTAAACAGGTTCCGTGTACGATAGAATTGTTCATGAGAAGGTTTGGATACCGCATAGGTATGGTAGGCCCAGCTACCAAACTGTTGCATCAGGCTGTCATGGACTGCTTTGCCAAAACGATACAGTAAAATACCATCGGGTGTGATCCTTGGTGGTGCATCGGCCACATTAATAAAATAAGGGCCCTGTATATGTGATTGATAAATATAGGCACCCATTTTTTGTATGATGGGTTCTTTATAAATGGTAAGTTTTCCGTGAGTGGCATTATCTAAAACAGAGAGGGCATCAAACATAGCACCTCCGGCGGCAAACCAATAGCCGGGTCCCTCATCGGTGGCACCATCTTCGCCAAGGCCATTTATATAAAGGTCCAGTAAGGATAACTGGTGTTGCAGGGTTTTGTAGCGGCGGGTAGTTTCCTTTTCCAATAAAAGATTCGCGGCCATCCAGTTGCTGATTACCCAGGGATTCCAGTTATTAACGCCAATATCGCGTTTGCCGCTACCCAAATAACTATACCGCTCGCTGTTCTTTTCGAGGGGCAATAATATGCGCCGATTTACTTCATAATAGATTCTCGGACGAATAAGTTTGGATATTTTTTCCAGGGAAGGGCCGGCAAAATAATCGGTCAATGCCAATACAGTACCTGTTTCTGCAGAGAATAGATCTACGGTTATATCTTCCACATCCGGCAAGCCATTACCCGCTTTTTGTATACCGAGGTGTGCTGCCACACCCCAAAAACTTTCTTCACAAATACTCCAAACGCCATTCATTATCGCTTCGGTAAACCTGCCCTTGTTTTCAATGGATTCGGCCAGCACTATATCCATTAACTGGTTGCGTTTGCTGAATGATTGTTTCTGGTATGCTTCCCGGTCACCTGTTCGCAGGTACTCCATCGCTACGGAGGCACTGATGGACTGGAAAGGTTTTTTAGCTGCAGTTTCCCCGTAACGGATCAATTGCTTGATAATGGTATCAGGCAATACCGATTTCCATTCTGCCGTTGTGGTTGGGAAAGGTTTCCATTGTTCTTTAGCAATCAGTGAAGAGCTGATATCAGTTAATGAAAATTTCTCTAAAAGGTTACGCTGGGTTACCTGTGCCAATAAAGAAGTAACTGATAAACAAATGCAAAGGATGAAAAACCGGGTTTTTGTAAGCATAGCTTGTAACGATAAATCAGTAATTTAAGTTACAAATTAAACAATTACCGCCTTTGCTTTATTTTGTGGAGCAGTAAAATATTAATCTTGTTAGATGCATCGTAATTCCCGGCATGCCGATTACTTTTTATGATGCTTGCTTTTCACCAAAATTTGTTTAGGTATTTTGGTTTTTTCAAACCTGCTGATTTCTTTTTCTTCGAGCAGTATTTTTGTTTTTTCAACTTTAACTGCCTGGCGAAGAAGAGCGAACAACGTCATATATACATTGGCTATCCATACTACAGAAAATCCTGCTATAAGATAACCTTTCCAGCCGGCCATCAATAAGGTAAATTTTGTGATAAGAAGGAAAACGATAGTTACATAATGACT
>JAYTOS010000429.1:0-11109 GCA_043747705.1 Bacteroidota bacterium | reverse complement strand
TTTCTGTTGCTTTTATAAACCAAACCAACTTCATCTAACTTATTTACAGAAAAAAAGTATTTCATTTTGTCAGTAGCTCCGCTAATGGACACTTCGTGTGATTCAGTACTGGCATTTTGCAAATAATAATTTCTCCAGTCACCTGCTCCACGGGAAGTTGTCAAATCCCATAACGCCAAACGCTGATCTGCTGCTAAGTTAAATAGTGTTGCAGTAGCTGGAAATACGCCTTGGGCCTTCCTGTTTGAAATCATCGAATCAATAATTGGATTCGTAATGCCGGCTTCATATTCCCATTGTAATTTTTCTTTAGAGTCCATTAAACGCACATTGGGTAATTCCTGTAATGAAACAAACCCTCTTTGAAAAGAATAACGAATCTGGGCGACGCCTGCTTTACCTGATTTTGTTGTAACAACGATTACACCGTTTCCTGCACGTGATCCGTATATAGCTGCAGATGATGCATCTTTTAATACAGTCACATTCTCAATATCATTGGGATTAATCAATGCAAATGCGGTAGAGGTAACTGCAATACCGTCAATCATGATCAATGGTTCTGATGAAGCATTGATAGAACCGGTTCCGCGAATACGTAAGAAGCCACTTGTACCGGGTTGTCCGCTGGCACCCACCACTTGTAAACCGGTAGATTTACCTTGCAGCAGTTGCGTAAAGTTACTGATTGGCTTTTGTGCCAATTCTTTACTACTTATCACCGATACAGCTCCGTTCAGGTCTTTTTTCTTTACTGCCTGGTATCCAACCACCACTACTTCATCCAGGCTTTTATCGCCCGGAGCAAGTGTTGCATTTATTACAGACCCAGTTCCAATTCTAATCTCCTGCGGTAATAAACCGATGGCTGAGATTACTAAAATCTTAGCTGAGGAGTTTACAGAAATTGAAAATGCACCTTGGTCATCGGCTGAAACGCCTTGTTTTGCACCTTTTACCTGTACAGAAGCACCGGATACCGGCTTGCCGTCTGCATCAGTAATCTTACCTGTGATTGTTCTGTTTTGTGCATTAAGTTGCAACATTAACAGCATCGCACACATGAATAGTGTGAAGATTTTACTCATAATTCAGTTTTTAGTTTGTTTGCGGGGGCGCAAAAATAGTTAAAGAAAACTTAACATTAACACGTAATGACATATTATTGTTGAGTTGTGCTGCATTTCTTGAAATTTCATAATTATAGGCTGTAACTAAAAATTATACGCTTTGATTATCAGAGATATTCATATATAAAATAATAAAGGAGGGACGATAATCAATTATCGTCCCTCCTTTAAACATGCGTTATTTTTAGAATTTAGTAACCGGTATTTTGCGCAATATTCGGATTCACCAGGATTTCATCCTTAGGAATCGGGAACACAATACCCAATGCAGTTGGGGTTATGGTTACGGATTGACTAATAGCATTCGTACCATCCTGCGCCTGTGGTTTTACAAATGATCTTTGTAACCTGTATAAATCCCAGAACCTATATCCTTCCCAGGCCATTTCCTTTGCCCTTTCGTTCAGAATATCTTCTAATACCTGGGTACCTGTTGAAGAATACCCTGCATAGGAAGGGTCTCTTTGTTTGGCAACCTGATTCAGGTATTTATTTGCATTTAATTCATCTGAGGTTTTATAATATGCTTCAGCAAGTATTAGTAATACTTCTGCATATCTAACAATTTTTACATCATCATAGCTCGTAGGGTCAATGGGATATTTTGTGATGTAATAGGCTGTGCCTAACTGGCCTGATCGTGTTCCGGGCGCATATAATTGCCTACGAACATCAGTAGCCGTATGTGAATTGTAAAAAGTTTGCGTGGCCAATATATCGCCATAACTTCCTACGGGCTTGGGTACATATAAATTTGCCAATGTGCCATCTCCAACACTATTGTTGGCATCGGATGTAACTTCAAACATCGTTTCTACTTTATCTGTTCTTGGCGTAGTTCCTTTCCAGTAGTTCACCAATCCTGTAGAGGCAATTAAACTAAATCCGCTATTGTTTAGCACATCCAAAGCAGCTGCTTTAGCATTTGCCCAATCGCCCATGTGTTGATATACCCTTGCCAACAGCCCGGAAATAGCATATTTGGTAAGATAGGAGGAGTTAACCGCTCTTGACTGACCGGTTGATAAAAAAGTCATGTTTGTTCCCTGGTTAAATTTAGCCAGTCCGTATGCTTTATTTAAATCAGCAATTGCCTGCAGGTACACCTCCTTAACCGTGTTTCTTGCCGGTTTTACACTCTTATCGAATGTTAATACAATGGGCACACCGGGACCATCCGGGTTATTTGCATAAGGCATTGCAAAATTGCGGCAAAGATCAAAATAAATCATCCCGCGAATCGCATACGCTTCCGAGTATAGCTGACTGATATTATCATTGCCAACAGCAAGACCTGAATTAATGATAACATTCGCATTTTTTATTGCAGAATAAGCGTTGGACCAAACATTACTGGCATACCCATCAGTAACGGCCATGTTCCATAGATTAAAAACTGTGTACCTTCCTGAGTTAGCAGAAGAAAGGAAACCGTTATCAGCCGATAAATCACCTTTTACAGCAAATGTTCTTCCGTAAAAATCAGTTGCGCGAAGTGAATAATATAAGCCGTTAACCGCTGCATTTAAATCTGCTTCATTTTGAATCGCATCCGAAACAACTGAAGAACTATACGGTTTCAGGTCTAAAAATGATTTTTTACATGAGCTCAACCCGAATGCCAGAATGAGCGAAGCGTATAACCCGTATTTAAATAAAATATTTAATCTTTTCATTTTTTTCAATTTAACTGATGCAAAAACAATTATTTAATTAGAAACCAAGATTTAATCCAACAGTAACCGAACTGGAAGGTGCTACTGATTGATTGCTAAAACCCTGTACGCCCTGTTCAGGATCGCTGGTTGCATTTGGATCATACACTTTAGTCCATAAATTGGTGCCTCTCACATAAAAAGACAGCGCTGTTAAATGTAATTTCGCCAGTACATTTTTATCAGATAATTGATACCCGAATTGTATGTTTCTTAAACGAACATAATCACCCTTGAAAAATAGCCTGTCTGATCCTGTAGCACTATTGGTTGCATCTCCATATTTGTACATGGGTACATTGGTAATGTCTCCTTTTTTCTGCCATCTGTCTAACATGAAAGTATACTTACCTCTTGTTGGGAAAGAACCATCGGTGAAAAATCGAAAATAATTCTCCGCAACATAATTACCATAGTTATAATAAAAGTCAAATGAGCAAGTGAAATTTTTGAAAGTAAATGTATTGCCTAAAGAACCAAAATCTGTTGGTGAAGCACTCTTGCCAACCAGGAACAGCTTAGCGGCAGCAAAAGTTGTCGTTACTGCGCTTCTGGTACTATCGGTATACCACTGAGGGCTGCCGGTATCTGGGTTAACACCTGCCCATGCCCTTGTGTAATAAGAATAAAAATCCTGACCTTCCCTAAGTAAATAAGAACTGCTTTGCGGGTTGAATTGGTCACCGCTTGGTAATTTGGTAACCTGATTTTTATTATGAGAATAGTTGAAGTTAACAGTCCAGCTGAAATTTTTAGTCTGAACAGGAATAACAGTCAAAGAAAGTTCGATGCCTTTATTTTGCAAATTCCCAAGATTATTAATTACACCTGTGAACCCTGTTGTTCTGGAAAGTTGTTGACTTAACAAAGAACCGTTAGTTGTACGTTTGTAATAATCAGCCGTAATACTTACCCTGTTTTTGAATAAGCCCAGTTCAATACCAACATCGGTTTGTTTATTTTGTTCCCAGGTAAGGTCTGCGTTTCCAATAACATTAAACGTTCCGCCGGCAATACCATTGTAGTTATATCCGAACCCGTATTGTGGCCTCCATGCATAGTTACCAATTTCAGCATTACCATTCGTTCCGTAAGAAGCACGCAGTTTTAAATTGGAAATAACAGTAGAACTTTTCAGGAAATTTTCATTGGATACATTCCATGAAGTACCAACTGACCAGAAATTACCGAAAGGATTATTACTGCCAAACCTTGATGAACCATCTCTCCTGAAGCTTCCATATAAGTTAAAGCGGTCATCATAGCTAAAGCTGGCCGTTGAATAAGCACCGGTAAAAGCATAATCAGATGAAAACTGCTGGCCAGTAGTTGAAGTTGCCGCATTTTCAGATGAATACAAATCTAATTTTGGTGGAAAGCCTTGTGAAGCACCTTGTTGTTGCAGTCTTGCATTTTTAGTTACTTCATATCCTGCTTTTACATCGGCATAAAATCTTTTGCTTCTGTTAATGTCTATATGATAGTCTAACTGGTTATACCAGCTCCATAAAAAATTCCTGGTATAAATAGAAAGCGCAGAGCCTGCTGAGCCTGAACCATCACCATGGAATTGGTTATTGAATTGGTATTCTTCGTTTGCATTGTATTGAATACCCAGGTTACTGGTGAACTTAAGTCCACTTAAAATTTTATATTCAACGGTTTCACCACCTAATATACTCAATGCCTTTAACCACCTTTTATCATTAGCAGCAACATATAAAGGATTATAGTGAGCAGGGAAACCTAAATTATTAGAACTGATATTATATGTTCCATCAGCATTATAAGGGTTTTGTGTGGGCCTTAATACCAATGATACATAACCGGGGTTACCAAAGAAACCACCACCACCAGATGGGCCGTTTGATGCCAATGCGGAATTCTGTACTACATCTCCTACGGTTATTTTAGTAGTAAAAGAAAGCCTGTCAGTGGCGGTATGTGTTATTTTAACATTACCGGTAAATCTTGTGAGGTCTGTACCCAGGGTAGTGCCTTGTTGTTTAAAGTATCCGCCCGACAGGAAGAATTTTGTTTTCGCATCACCACCGGAAGCGCTTAAGTTAACCTGTTGTTGTGTTCCTTTCCTGGTAATCAGATCAAACCAATCTATATCCACACCATTGCCATAACCATAAGAAGCCATAATTGTATTAATGGTTGCCGCAGTGGCTCCGTTATTGGTTAACCCTTCTTTCAATAAATTAAACCAATCGTCTGCACGTAAAGGCCTACCTGCTTTAGGGGGAAGGATGACACTGTTAATACCTAAGTCGGTACTCAGCCTAAATTGTGTTTTACCAGCCTTTCCACTTTTTGTTGTAATAAGGATAACGCCATTACCACCTCTTGATCCATAGATAGAAGTAGCCGCGGCATCTTTTAAAATGGAAACACTTTCCACATCATCAGAGTTTAATGTGGCTAATACGTTTGTACTCGGATTGATATTAAATGTACCCCCGTTACCATTAGACAGATCACCTCCATTCATAATCACACCATCAATTACATATAATGGCTGCGAAGCACCTAATGAAAAAGAGCCTATGCCCCTGATACGGATTTGCTGATTGGCACCAGGCTGACCTGTTGAGGCAGTTGATTGTACACCTGCAGCAGCGCCTTGCAACATTTGATCAATAGAAGCGAAAGGCTTATCTGAAAGTTTATCACCGCCTATTTTAACCGTAGAAGCAGTTGAGTTGGTTTTTTTTTGTGTACCATACCCTACTACAACTACTTCTTCCAGGTTTTGCGAATTAGACTGAAGAAAAACATTCACTTCAGATTTAGTTCCGATAGCAATTTCCTGGGAAGCGAAATTCAATGATGATACTACTAATATTTTTGCGGTTGAGGGAACTGCTATTGAATAGCTTCCGTCATTTAAGGTGGTACTACCAATAGTAGTACCTTTTACCAGAACGGAGGCTTGCGGTACTCCATTCCCTTTTTCATCAGTTACCTTACCTTTTACAGTGCGGTTCTGGGCGGCCAGTTGGGTTATGGCCAAAATAACACACAATAGCATGGTGACTAGTTTTCTCATAATTCAGTTTTTAATTAATTCTGGAATCGTAAATTAGTTAAAGAAATCTTATCATTAGTATTTATGACATTTTATTGATAGATTTTACTGCTTTTCTTAAAAATTTATGTTTGTGCCCAACAATTAAAAATTATTATAGCTGATTATCACTCATGTTTACATATAAAAAATAAAACCATCTTATAGGATGGCTTTATTTTTTAAAAAACTACTTTTACGTTCTTTGAGTTTATTATTGACGTATTAATTATCCGTCATTAACTTATTCAACTGCAGTTCTGTAGCAGAGATTGGCCAAATATAGTTTTGGGCTGAAAACGGTATGGCTGCAATACTACCTTTTCCGGGAATAGGTAAAGCCAAACGTGCAAGATCCGGCGCACGTAATCCCTCGCCTAAAAATTCTATTCTGCGTTCCGTTAATATAGCCGCAATCAGGTCGGCTGCAGTGGCAAAACTGGCAACGGTGAAAGTAGTAGTTGCATCCGAACGGTTACGCACTGCATTTAACAAAGCCACCGCCTGGGCATCAACAGTATTTGATGTTCTTACTTTCGCTTCGGCTAGATTCAGTAATACTTCGGAATACCTCATAACAGGCGCATAATCGGTAAATGGGGATACGCTCGGGTATTTACTTAAAAATTTCTTACCGTTAGTGGCAGTATAAATTAAACTCCTTCTTTTATCCGTGGCAGTCCACCCTGCATTTGCAATGATACCGCTTGTGTTTAAAGAATATTCTCCATTACCTCCGTTTAACCCGGCTTGTCCGTAATAGTATCCCAACTGATTTTGCCCGCCCGGTGTTTCGGTAGTGCCATTAAAAGGCATAGACAAAACGGATTCAGTAGTAATATACGGGCTTGCAAATACCTTGGTAATATCAGACTGTAATGCAAACGGAACGCCTGTTGCCGCCGTAAATGGCGGAGTGGCAGATACGATTTTATTTGCTTCGGTAGTGGCTTCAGCATATTTCTGCATGCTCATGTATACCCTTGTTTTGAATGCGATAGCTGTGTTTTTATGACCACGGGTAACATTACTCAACTGTGCTGCACTGCCATAAGTTAATGGGAGGTTGGTTTCAGCAAAATTCAGATCGTCTAATACCTGTTGGTAAACCTGTGCAACAGTGCTGCGGGCAAGATCATAATTACCTGAGCCCGTATTCCCTTGTAAACGCAATGGCAAACCGGGCTTACTTCCGGCTCCATCACTGTATGGTCGTGCATACAATTGTAACAAACTATAGTAACAAATAGCCCTTACCATCTTTGCTTCTGCATTGTAGTTAGCAGCTAATGTGCTTCCCACCACCGTATTTCCACCGGCAGACATGCCATCGAGGAATACATTGCAGAGGTTAATGGTAAAATAAGCCTGTGCCCATAAACTAACCACACTATTCGTACTGCTGTTATTCATGGTACCGTTCCATACATCATACCCTGTAACTACGTTGGTCAATTCATTGATAAACTCGTCGGCCCTGACATCGTTGTATATAATATAACGGCCGCCATAAAATGAACCAGACCGCATACCTGCATATAGGTTCTTTACCTGTCCCAGGATACGGTCAGTCGTAGCAAACGCATTCGCGTCTGATATAGATGTTGTTGGAACTGGTGAAAGTGTTTCCTTGCTGCAGGAAACCGCCATCATCATCACCGAAGACAACATAGTGATATATAATATTTTCTTTTTCATGTTTCTGATTTTGTTTGTGTTCATAATAAATTAAAACCCAACATTTAATCCTATGGTTATGATGCGGGCGTTTGGCGCCTGGTTTCTGTCAATACCCTGGTTAGTGGTACCGTTACCATTGGAGGATGTTTCAGGATCCGGTCCTGGATATTTGGTAAAGATGGCCAGGTTGTTTCCACTTACATACAACCTTACACTATTAACTTTTATTTTATCAAGCATAGGTTTTGGAACTGAGTAGCCAAATGTGAGGGAACGCAGTTTTATAAAATCTCCTTTGAACACATTTATATCCAGCGGAAAGGAAGAACCATTTGAGATATTATCTCCAAAAATAACTTTTGGAAATGCTGCATTATCTCCTGCTTTCTGCCAATGGTTCAGGATATCTGCTTCATTGTTCCAGAAACGCTGGTCATGCAAGCCCGCCCTGCTTCCATAATATACATTAAAGCCCATTTGATAGGTAAACAGTGCACTTAACTCGAAGTTCTTATACTTAAATGTATTTTCAAAACCACCCTGATATTTTGGGTTCGTATTTAAATAAGGTGACGCATCAGCAGAACTAACAGTTGGGGCTACGGTCCCATCAGCATAAGAGAACCTGAATTGGCCCGCGGGTGCTACATTCTGAAAGTAAACATTTTTACCTGCCGCATTAATAAATATCCTTCTGCCTGTTGACGCATCAATTCCGCCTGTTCTGGTAACATACAAGGTACCAATCGGGTAACCTGGTAAAGTAATACTTACTGATTCAAGACCTGAAGTAGTGGCCACCAACGAAGGAAGACTTGGAGCCAACGCAGTTACTTCGTTCTTGTTAAAAGCAATATTAAAGGATGAGTTCCACGAAAAGTTTTTTGTTGCAACAATTGCTGCATTAAGTGTTACCTCAAGTCCTTTATTGTACATAGAACCCACATTGGTAGCGATAGCATTAGGCAGGCCTGCGGAAGGTGGCTGCGTAACATTCAGTATCAAACCATCAACGTTATTATTATAATAAGCAATCTCACCCGTAATCTTTTCTTTTAAGATCCCGAAAGTGATACCAATATCCGTTTTGGTACTGGTTTCCCATTTCAGATCCGGGTTACCTGCGTTACCGAATCCTAAAGTTGACCCCGTTGCATACAACCCAGCACCATACGTTGATAATGAACCGAAGTTGCTAAGACCGGAAATATTACCCAGACGTCCGTAACTACCCCTTAACTTGAAGCTGCTGAAGACATTGTCTAACTTTGCTGCGGTCCAGAAATTTTCTTTTGCGATCTCCCATCCGGCAGATACGCCCCAGAAAGTACCATACTTATTATTCGCACCCAATTGTGATGCACCATCCCTGCGTATATTTCCTGAAATGGAATATTTTCTGTCATAGTTATATGTTAAACGTCCGAATATGGATGACAGATAGCTTTCTCCAATATTATTTGTGGTGTTTGACAAGGCAACTGTACCAAAACCTCCCTGGATATTGGTAAAGAACGGATCAGATATTGTGGTCCTGAGCAAACCAAAACCTGAGTTGTTTGACTTTTGCTGTTCGGTACCAGCCAGGAGGCCGAAAGTATGTTTATCGGCTAATGTATAATCAAACTGGGCAGTATTTGTCCATACCCATCTTTTATTCTTATTGTAAGCACTGGTGGCATTACCAATAGGGAAGCCTTCGCCACTTGATGCACTGGCAAAAAGATCATTGTCTACAAATAAATAATCAACCCCATACAAACTTCTCAATGTTGCCCATGGTACCGGTTTAAACTGAAGGTATACATTACCCTGTAACTGGTTGGTTTCGCTGTTTGATTGATTCTCTTTTAATGCTGCTACCTGATTGTAAAACCCTACCTGTGTGGTTTTATTATTCATCAACCCTAATAAACCAGTAGCTGGGTTAATGTTATAGGTACCATCATTATTGTAAGGAGAAACATTGGGCGAGTTCACCTGGGCAAGCCGTGCCAGACCTCCTGTATTAAACGCTTCACCAGGTAATGAACCTGAACTTAATGCTGCCAGGTTTTTCTGATTGGCATAAGAAATCTTACCGCCTACACTGATCATTTTATTGATCTTGTTATCAACATTTGCAAGCAATGTTTTTCTTTCAAAATCATTCCGCTGTATGATACCCTGTTGTTTGGTATATCCGAAAGAGAAATAATAACTGGTAGACTCGTTGGCACCGGAAACATTAATGTTATGATTATGAGAAAGGCCTGTTCTGTAAGCATAATCATACCAATTGGTATTGATCGGGTTGCCATCCGGCCCATTAGTTAAGGCAAACACATTGATTGCCCCAGTTCCTGCATTGGCTGCAGACTCATTTTTGATATTGGTATATTCTGTGGCATTCAGCAATACCGGCAAACGCTGAGCTGTTGCCCAACTTACATTACCGTCATAGTTAACCCTGGATCTGCCCGGTTTACCTTTTTTAGTGGTAACGAAAACAACGCCATTTGCAGCACGGCTACCATAGATAGCTGATGCAGCTGCATCTTTTGCAATATCAATACTTTCAATATCACTCGGATTAATACTCGCCAATGCATTGCCTGCAGCATTGGTTGAGCTCGCATCACCTGTAAATGAAGGCACCCCATCAATAACTATTAAAGGATAAGAACTTAAAGAGATGGAATTAGTACCCCTGATTCTGATAACAGGTGGATTATTCAATACACCATTAGGAATGGTGATCTGAACCCCCGCAGCGCGACCACCCAAAGCCTGTTCAAAACTCTGTACAGGTTTATCGGCTAATACCGCACCTTTTACAGTACTTACACTGGCAGTAACATCCCTTTTCTTTTGTGTACCATACCCTACTACAACCACTTCTGATAGAGCTTTATCTTCTGCAGTCATTTTTAAGGTGATGCTCGTTTTACCGCTAAGGTTAATCGTTTCGGCGTTGTAGCCTATATAACTTATTTTCAATGCTTTGTCCCTGTCTGTAACCGATAGGGAGAAATTTCCATTATTGTCGGTTATCGTTTTTTTGTCCGAACTGGAAGCTGAAACAGTAACACCCACAAGCGGTGTCCCCTTTTCGTCAGTGACTTTCCCGGTTACTATCCGGGTTGTTTGGGCTGCCAGCTGTCCTGTAAAGAGCACAAGCATGGCTAGGATGGTTAACAATTTTCTCATTTAAACATGTTTTTAGTTAATAGAAGTAAAGAAGAAGACAATGCGGTTATAAAAAACGCTGTTCCTTCAACCATTTTTCTGGAATTTCTTCCTGAAAGTGGGTGAAAATAGCATAAAAACTGTTTGCTGCTGATTTGGAAATAGGTAAATCTCATATTTATCCCCTTTTCATAGGTTAGCAGCAAAAAGGATTTCCGAAGTATTCAATAACCGTTTCGGGCTTTTTATTTACTTAGAAACTCCCGTGTTTCAATCTTAATATATGAGACATTTTTATTATCGATATATTAGTTTCTATAAAGAAAATAACAGGCGGATAAGA